>NZ_MKJW01000095.1:0-37338 GCF_001942375.1 Kocuria sp. CNJ-770 | reverse complement strand
GCCTACACGCCCCCGCGGACCTCCCCGTTCGTGGACGTCTCCACCGGCCAGGGCTTCTACAAGGAGATGGCCTGGCTGCAGGCCACCGGCATCTCCACCGGCTGGAAGGACGGCACCTACCGCCCCGGCGCCGGCACCAGCCGCGACGTCATGGCCGCCTTCCTGCACCGGTACGCCGAGAACTCCTGATCGAGGCCCGTGGCCGGGCGGGGCTCACGGCTCGGGGTCCACCACCATCGCCGAGCCGCCGTAGCCGCGCTCGGTCTCGGCCGCCGCGACGAAGCGCCCGTCCCCCAGGACGCGGATCGCCGAGGCGTTGCCGATCCAGCGCACGTCCTCCAGCTCGTGACCGAGCTCGCGCAGCTGCGCACCGGTGGGCGAGCCGGCGAGGCCGAGGTCGGCGCCCTCGGTCCCGTTGCGAGAGCTCAGCCGCGGAGCGGCCACGGCGTCGACCAGGGCCAGGTCCCGGTCGATGTGCCCGGTGAGGATCTGCGCCACGGTGGTGATGATCGTGGCCCCGCCGGGGGTGCCGACCGACATCCACGGCTCCCCGTCCCGCAGCACGATCGTCGGGCTCATCGACGAGCGGGGCCGTTTGCCCGGCCCCGGCAGGTTCGGGTCGGGCACGCCCTCGGTCAGGGGCGCGAAGTTGAAGTCGGTCAGCTCGTTGTTGAGCAGGAACCCGTGCCCGGGGACCGTGATCCCGGAGCCGCCGGTCTGCTCGATGGTGAGGGTGTAGGAGACCACGTTGCCCCAGCGGTCCGCCACGTTGAGGTGGGTGGTCGAGACCCCGCCGGCGGGCTCGGGCTGGCGGGCCTGCCCCGTCCCGCACGCGGCGTAGTCCCCGTCGGGCTCCCCGAAGGCGATGGGCCGGGGCTGGGC
Source organism: Kocuria sp. CNJ-770 (assembly GCF_001942375.1). Lineage (NCBI taxonomy): Bacteria > Bacillati > Actinomycetota > Actinomycetes > Micrococcales > Micrococcaceae > Kocuria > Kocuria sp. CNJ-770. The sequence goes on along the minus strand of NZ_MKJW01000095.1, from coordinate 36,456 downwards.
GGCCCCCTCCTCGAAGAGACAGGCGCGCTCGTCGGCGAACTCCTGGCTCGTCAGCTCCGTGACGGGCACGCCCGCCACGTCCCCGATCCACCGGTTGCGGTCGGCGAAGGCGGTGGCCGTGGCCTCCGAGAAGCGGTGCAGGTACTGGGCCTCGGGGACGTCCGCGAGGGCGGTGCCGGTCCGCTCGTCGTAGGCCTCCAGCAGGTTGAGGGTCTCGGCCACCGTGATCCCCCCGGAGCTGGGCAGGCCCATGCCGTAGACCTCCAGGCCGCGGTACTCGGTGGAGACCGGGTCCTTGAGCAGGGCCTCGTAGGAGCCGAGGTCCTTCCGGGTCATCTCCCCGGGCAGGACGTCCACGCCCTCGGCGGTGGTGGGCTCCCGGCTCTCCTCGACGATCGCCGCCCCGATCGACCCGTCGTAGAAGGCGCCGGTGCCCTCGTGCCGGATGGTGCGGTAGGTGCGGGCCAGGTCCGGGTTGCGGAACACGTCCCCGACCGCCGGGGCCTCGCCGTCGCGCAGGAAGAGCTCCGCCGTGGCGGGGAACTTCCGGAAGCGCTCGGCGTTGGACGCCGTCTGCTCGGAGAAGTTCTCGTCCACCGTGAAGCCGCGGGCGGCGATCCGCTCGGCGGGACGCAGCAGCCGGTGCAGATCCATCGTGCCGAACTCCTCGGCGGCCGTCTCCCAGGTGGCCAGCGTCCCCGGCACGCCCACGGACGCCCCGGAGCTGACCACGGTGGCGAAGTCCAGCGGCTCGCCGTCCTCGCCCAGGAACTCGTCCTCGGTGTAGCTGGCCGGGGCGGTCTCGCGCCCGTCGATCGTGCGGACCTCTCCGGTCGCGGCGTCGTAGTGGACGAAGAAGCCGCCGCCGCCGATGCCCGCGGAGTACGGCTCGGTGACGCCCAGGGTGGCGGCGGCGGCCACGGCGGCGTCCGCGGCGTTGCCGCCCCGCTCGAGGACGTCGATGCCCATCTGGCTCGCCAGCGGGTCCACCGAGGAGACCGCCCCGCCGCCGCCGGTCATGGTGGGGACCTTGGGCAGCTCCGCGGTGACGGGCGAGCCGCGGCCCCCGTGCTGCCGATCCTCGTGCGCGACGGCCGCGGAGCCGCCGAGAACGGTGCCGGAGACGCCGAGCGCTCCGGCCAGACCCAGTGCGAGGTACCTCAGGGATGCGCGCATGGGCTCATGCTGGCACCGGAGTCCCGCCCCCACCAGGCTGATGCTCAGATGTCCGCGGGTTGCGCGGGGGCCTCCGCCGGCTGCGAGGCCGTCACCAGCCGGCGCACCACCGTCTCGGCGTCCGCCGAGGGATTGCCGAAGCGGTGCATCGTGACGGCGACGGCCTGCTCGGCGAGCATCGGGAGCATCTCCACGCGGGAGGCGCCGACCACCGGATCCGCGAGCACGTCGATCTCGGGCCGCCCCGCGAGCGCCTCGGCCAGCCCGTGGGCCGTCCCCACCACCCGGATCCGGCCGGACCCGCTGGGGTCCGACCAGTCCGCGGCCACCCGGGCGAAGGCCTCGTCCCCGCACGGGCCCAGCACGGAGCGGAACAGCTCGCGCACCTCCCCCGGCACCTCGGCCGCCGGGACGAGGATCACGCGGGAGCAGGAGCGTACGGCGGCCAGTCCCACCCGGATCACGTCGGTGAGCGGGGCGTCCTCCGCGGCGCGCACGACGACGTCGCGCGGGCGGTAGCGGAACAGGTTCGCCTCGCACGCCAGGCCGGTGGCGTCGTGGACGCGGCCGAACTCCCGCTCCCACCAGGCCTGGTCCTGTTCGGCGCAGGCGGTGAGCCAGGCCGCGTCGGCCTCCGGGACCAGGGGGCGCAGGGCCTCGAGGTGGTGGGCGACCGGTGCGGCGGGGTGCGCCGCGGTGTCGCTCTGCCCGGCCGGGTCCTGCACGAAGGGGGCCTTCTGCCAGGAGCCGAGCTGGACCAGGTAGTTGGGCCCGCCGGCCTTGGCGCCCAGCCCCACGGAGGACCTCTTCCAGCCGCCGAAGGGCTGGCGCTGGACGATGGCGCCGGTGATGCCCCGGTTGACGTACAGGTTGCCCGCCTCGACCAGGTCCACCCAGGTGCTGATCTCCTCGGGGTCCAGGGAGTGCAGCCCGGCGGTGAGGCCGTAGTCCACGGCGTTCTGCAGCTCGAGGGCCTCGTACAGGTCGGAGGCCTCCATGAGACCCAGGACCGGCCCGAAGCACTCGGTGCGGTGGTAGAAGGAGCCCGGGGCCACCCCGGTCTTGATCCCGGGCCGCCACAGCCGCCCGGTGTCGTCGAGCTGCCGGGGCTCGAGCAGCCACTCCTCCCCCGGGTCCAGCCGGGTGAGGGCCCGGCGCAGCTTCCCGCCCGGTTCGTCGATGGTCGGGCCCACGGTGGCCTGCAGGTTCTGCGGCCAGTCCACCACCATCGAGGAGGCGGCGTCGAGCAGCTGGCGGCGGAACCGCGGGGACCGGGCCACGCTGCCCACGAGGATCCCGAGGGAGGCCGCCGAGCACTTCTGCCCGGCGTGGCCGAAGGCGCTGGTGACGAGGTCCCACACCGCCCGGTCCCGGTCGGCGCTGGGGGTGATCACCATGGCGTTCTTGCCGGAGGTCTCGGCGGTCAGGGGGCGGCCCGGGCGCCAGGAGCCGAACAGCTGGGCCGTCTCGTAGGCGCCGGTGAGCACGATCCGGTCCACCCCGGGGTGGGAGACGAGCGCCTGCCCGACCTCCCCCTCCACGGAGTCCACGAGCTGGAGCACGTCCCGGGGCACTCCCGCCTCCCACAGGGCCTCCACCACGGCGGTCGAGCAGCGCCGGACCTCGGGGGCGGGCTTGTGCAGCACCGCGGCCCCGGCGGCCAGCGCCGCCACCGTGGAGCCGGTGGGGATGGCCAGCGGGAAGTTCCACGGCGGGGTGACCAGCACCAGCCGGTCGGGGACGAAGCGGGCGCCGTCGACGGCCTCGAGCTCGAGGGCCCGGCGGGCGTACCAGCGGCAGAAGTCGACCGCCTCGGAGACCTCCGGGTCGGACTGCCCCAGGGTCTTGCCCGCCTCCGCGCCGGCCACGGCGAGCAGGTGGCCGCGGCGGGCGGCCAGCACGTCGGCGGCCCGGTTGAGGATCTCCGCGCGCTCCCGGGCGCCGCGGCCGTGCCAGTCCTCCGCGGCGGCCCGGCCGGTGGCCACCAGCCGATCCACGTCGGGCGCGTCCACCGGCCCGGGCACGGGCAGCTCCTCGTACCAGCGGCGGTCCGTGATCCGGGCGGCGATGTCCTCGGCCCACGCCTGGTTCGCCGGGACCGCGACGTCGGTGTCGGGCTCGTTGCGGAAGGCCTCGTCCAGCGGCAGGTGCGCGGAGCCGGCGCCGGGGGCGCTGCGGTCCTGGGCGCGGGCGGGCACCGGGTCGGTGTCCTGCCGCGGGTCCAGGGCCTCGAGGGCCGCGCGGAAGCGGCGCTCCTCCCGGGCGAAGACCTCGTTGTCCGGGGCCAGGTCGAAGATCCCCGACATGAAGTTCTCGTGCGAGGCGTTCTCCTCGAGCCGGCGCACGAGGTAGGACACCGCGACGTCGAACTCGGCGGGGCGCACCGCGGGCACGTAGAGCAGCAGTTCGCCGACGTCCGCGCTGACCGCCCGCGCCTGTTCCACCGCCATGCCCTGGAGCATCTCGAACTCGATCCGCTCCGTCACGCCGCGGCGCTGCGCGAGCAGGTGGGCGAAGGCGATGTCGAAGAGGTTGTGCCCGGCCACGCCGAGCCGCAGCCCGGTCATCCGCTCCGGGCGGAAGACCCAGTCCAGGACCCGCTTGTAGTTGGTGTCGGTGCCCTGCTTGGTGTCCCACGTGGCCAGGGGCCAGCCGTGCAGCTCGGCGTCCACCCGTTCCATGGGCAGGTTGGCGCCCTTGACCAGACGGACCTTGATCCCGGCGCCGCCGGCCGCGACCCGCTCGGCGGACCACGCGGAGAGCCGCCGGACCACCGCGAGCGCGTCCGGCAGGTAGGCCTGGACCACGATCCCGGCCTCGAGCCCGCGCAGCTCCGGGCGCTCGAGCAGCCGGGTGAACACCTCCGTGGTCAGGTGCAGGTCGGAGTAGACCTCCATGTCGAGGTTGATGAACTTGCTCCCGGCCGGGGCCTGGGCCGCCGCCCGGTAGACGGGCAGCAGCCGCTCGACGACCGCCGCCACGGTGCCCTCGAAGCCCCAGTGGGACAGCTGCGGCACCACCGAGGAGACCTTGAGGGAGACGTAGTCGACGTCGTCGCGGTCCAGCAGCGCGGCGGCGTCGGCCAGGTGCTTGTCCGCCTCCTCCTGGCCGAGGACCTCCTCGCCCAGGAGGTTGATGTTGAGCCGGTGCCCCTGGGCGGTCAGCTTCCGCACGGCCTGCCCGAACGGCTTGGGCCGGGCGTCGACGATCATGTGCCCCACGAGCCGGCGCAGCCGGGCGCGCGCGGCGGGAACGACCACCTGCGGGGCCGTGGACGCCATGGCGGCCCCGGCCCGGATCTGGGCGCGGTCCGCGGCCGGCATGGTGCGCGGGACGATCTCCGCGACGGCGCGCAGGGCCCGGGCCGCCGCGCGGACGTCCTCGGTGCGCACCACCCGGTCCACGAAGCCCACGGTGAACTCGAGCCCGTGGGGGTCCTGCAGGACGGTGGCGAGGCGGTCGGCGGCTCCGTCCCGGTGCTTCCGGCCGTCGGCGGCGCGGGTGAGCCACTCGCGGACCAGGGCGACGGCCTCGTCGGCCAGCGCGCGGGAGTCGGGAACGGACGGGGCGTCGGCGGACATGGCGGCACTCTCCTGGGAGCTCCGCCCGGCAGCGGTGCCGAGGCACTCCCTCGGCCACCGGCCGCATCCACCGGGCGTCACGGTGGCCGGTGAGACCACGCTACGGCTGCGGGACCGCCGGCGGAAGAGCCGGTGCGGAAGAGCCCGCGCGTCCCCTAGCGGTGCGCGTGCTCCAGGATGTCCGAGGCGAGCCGGCCCATGACGGCCTTGTGCGGGCCGAGCATGGCGTACCAGTAGGCGCGGCCGGCCGCGCCCGCGGGCCGGAAGACCGTGGTCTGGCGGTAGAGGCAGCCGCCGTCCGCCCGGGGTTCCAGGAAGATGTCCAGCCAGGCCTCCCCGGGCATCCGGACCAGGGCGCGCAGCCGCAGCCGCCGTGACGGCTCGAGGGCCTCGACCGTCCACCAGTCCAGGCGCTGCCCGGGCGCCAGCCGGTCCGGGTCCTCGCGGTGGCGCAGCCGCCCGGGCGGCAGGCCGAGGCGGTTGGCGGCGGCGCGGGCCGCCCAGAGGCGGTCGGTGCTGTACCAGCCGCGTTCCCCGCCGATGCCCTCGACGACCGCCCACACCGCGTCCCGGTCGGCCGAACTGGTGCGCTGCACCGTGTCGACGTAGAAGCCCTGCGTCCGTCCCATGCCCCTATCCAAGCACGGAGGGGAGCCGGGCCGGGGAGGCTCAGGTCAGCGCACCGGGATCCCGAAGCGCGCGAGATGCTCGAGCAGCCCGTCGGTGGTCGGCAGCGCCGAGAGCTCCTGCGGGGCGACCCACCGGACCTCGTCGGCGTCGTCGCCGGGGCGCAGCGTCCCGCCGAGGTACGCGGCCGCGACGTCGTGCACCTCGTAGACCACGCACGGCCCGCCGGGGACGCGCACCACCCCGAGCTCGCGCTCGGCGCGCACCCGGGCGCCGGTCTCCTCGAAGGCCTCCCGGACGGCGGCCTCGGCCACCGTCTCACCGGGCTCCACCCGACCGCCCGGCACGCTCCAGCGACCGCGCTGGGGGTCCGTGCCCCGGCGGATCAGCAGCAGCCGGCCGTCCGCGCAGACGACCACCGCCGCGGCGGCCCGGACGATGCGCATGCCCCGACACTACCGCCGGCGGGTGCGGACCCATCGCCCCATTTCAGGCAAATGCATTGAAATGCACGTCGTGCGATCCTACCCTGGGACCACCCCCAGCGGGCCGGACTCGTCAGGATGCGAACGAGGAGGTGCCACCGTGACGTCGTCGATGCGGCGCTCCCGCGCCGCCCTGCGCCTGGCGCTCCTCTCCGCACTGACCGCCCTCGGCTGGCTCCTGCTCGGAGCGACCGGGGCGAGCGCCGCGGAGGGCCCCGTGGGCGGGCTCGGTCACCACCTCGGCGGCACGGTCCGCGACGTCCTGCAGCCGGCACCCCCCGCGGAGTCGCCGGTTCCCGCACCCGCGTCACCGGTCGAGCTCCGCACCGGCCCGCTCGTCGAGGAGGTCACCGGCACCGTCGGCGGCCTGACGGGGGCGGTCGAGGGGCTCGCCGTCCCGCTCGCCGACGCGGTGGACAGCACCGTCGCCGCGGTGCCCGTGGTCGGCGGGATCGCGCCGTCCGGCACCGTGGGCACCGCCGCCCGGGAGACCACCGGACTGGTCGAGGGCCTCAGCGGCACGGTGGAGGCGGCCGCCCGGCCCGTCACCGGGACCGTGGACGAAGTGCTCGTCCAGGCCCCCGTCGTCGGGCAGGATCCCGTCCCCGGCCTGCCGCCTCTCGTCCCCGCTCCGGGAGTCGCGCCCGTTCCGTCCGCCCCGCAGACGGCTCCGCTCGACGCCGGGTCGCCGGCCGAGGCGCCGGGGACCCCGGTGCCCGCGACCTCCGCCCCGTCGCGGGACGGAGTGCGGGAAGCCCAGGTCCTCGACGGCGCCGTTGCCGCTCCTGCAGAGCTCACACCTGCCGGGCTCACCGCGCCTGCCGTGGCCGGCGACCCTGCCGCGACTGCGGCACGACTGCGGACGGAGACGGTGACCCCGGCAGCGGCGATCGCCCCGCGGGCAGGTGTCATCTCGCCCGCTGATCTGCTCCGCGCGCTGGTCGTTCCCCCGGGCGGCAACGGCGCCGTCGCGGCGGCCCAGGCTCCGGTCGACGCCGGTGTCCACGCGGGTGGCCAGGGGTCGGCACGACCGGGACGAGCTCCTCGTCGACCGGCAGCGGAGGCACCGGCTCACCGTTCGGCGACTCCGGTGCCGGCGCCTGGCCCGGCATGCCCGGGGAGGCCGTCGTCCTGGACCTGACGGCCCGGTCGACGGCCGACGGCACCGAGCTGCTGCGCGGCGCCGCGGAGGACCTCCCGGCGCCCCCGGCGTTCGACCCCGGTTCCACACCTGATTGATGAGGACTGCCCTGCCCGTTCGCGGGCAGACGCAGCCCTCCGGCCGCCCTGCGGTCACCCGTCATCACATCAGGAGAACAGTCATGCATCAGACATTCGTCGTGGCCTGTACGGCCTCGTCCTCGCCGCCGGCATCGCCGCCATCGGCTCGTCGGAGGCGTCCGCCGCCGAGACCTCGGGCCAGGACGGCCTGCTCGCCGGCAACCAGGTCGTCCCCGTGCTCACCGCCCCCGTCACCGTCGAGGGCAACCCGATCACCCTCATCGGCGACCCCACCACCGGCACCGGCCAGAACAGCACCGGTCAGGACAGCGCCGGCGCACCGGCTCCGGACGCGGGCACGACCCCGGCCGACGAGGACGTCCCCGCCGGCCCCGGCACCCCGGGCGGCACCGCCGGCGCTGAGGAGCCCGCGGGGAACCCGGCCCACAGCGGCACCGGGACCGGAGCCGGGACCGAGGGCGGCAGCGCGGGCGGAGCACCCGAGGACGCCCCCGCCTCGGCCGGCGGTGATCCCGTCCCCGCCGGCCTCGTCCGCGGGCCCACCGCTCCGACGGTCTCCGGCGCGGGCCGCACCGCCGCCCTCGGAGCTCAGGTCCAGGCCGAGGTGCAGCCGACGCGCGGGAACGGCCCGGCTCCGGCCACGGGGTCCGCCCAGGGGCACGACTGCATGACGCCCGCGGCGCCCGTCGACGGAGCCGCGACCGGCGTCGCCCCGGTGTCGCCGCCGGTGTCGCCGCCGGTGTCGCCGCCGGTGTCGCCGCCGGCTCCGACGCCACCGGCACCAGCGCCGGCACCGAGGCGACGGCCTCCGCACACCCGGCGGAGCCCGCCGCCGGGCGTGCGGCACAGATGTGCGGCCCGGTGACGGTCTCCGCAGCGGCTCCTGCGGCCGCCACCACGGCCGCTGCAGGCCCGGGCCACTCCCTCGGGGCGGCGCTGCTCGCCCTGATCGTCGGTGCGGCGGTGCACCGCTGGGACCGCCGGCGCGCGACGCGGCGGTAGCTGTCCGCCGCGGCAGCCCCGGGGCGGGGTGCTGAGCGCCTCGCCCCGGGGCACCGGGTGCCAGAGTCCTCGGCGCCGCTCCCGGGCGGCGCGAGTAGAGTGCGGAATCGGCCCTGCACGCCGTCGACCCACCGGAAAGGCCCACCGTGACCGAGACCGCCCTGACCCGCCTCCACGACCCCGCCCGCAAGGGATTCGCCAGCGACAACCACGCGGGGGTCCACCCCGAGGTGCTCCAGGCGCTGGCCACCGTCAACGGGGGCCACGTCGGCGCCTACGGCGCGGATCCGTACACGGAGGCGCTGCAGGACGTGGTCCGCCACCACTTCGGGGAGCAGGCGGAGTGCTTCCCGGTGTTCAACGGGACCGGGGCCAACGTCGTCGCGCTCTCGGCGATGACGGACCGCTGGGACGCGGTGATCTGCACGGCCACCGCCCACGCACACGTCGACGAGTGCGGGGCGCCGGAGAAGGTCGCCGGCGTGAAGATGCTCCCGGTGCCCACTCCTGACGGCAAGCTCACCCCCGAGCTGGTCGACCGGGAGGCCCACGGCTTCGGATTCGAGCACCACGCCCAGCCGCGCGTGGTCACGGTGACCCAGTCGACGGAGCTCGGCACGGTCTACACCCCCGAGCAGCTGCGCGCGGTGTGCGAGCACGCGCACGGGCTGGGCATGACCGTCCACCTCGACGGCGCCCGACTGGCCAACGCGGCCGCGGCGCTCGACCTGCCGCTGCGGGCGCTGACCACGGACGTGGGGGTGGACGTGGTCTCGTGGGGCGGGACCAAGAACGGGCTGATGGGGGCGGAGGCCGTCGTCGTGCTCACCCCCGAGGCGGTGCGCCAGCCCCGGTTCGTGCGCAAGCTCTCGACCCAGCTGGCCTCGAAGATGCGCTTCGTCTCCGCCCAGCTGCTGGCGCTGCACACCGGGGACCTCTGGCTCACCGCCGCCCGCCGGGCGAACGCCATGGCGCAGCGGCTGGCGGCCGGCCTCGCCGCGGTGCCCGGGGTCACGGTGACGCAGCTGCCCGACGCGAACGCGGTCTTCGCGGTGCTCCCGCCGGGCGCCACCGCACGGCTGCAGGAGCGCTGGCCGTTCTACGTGTGGAACGCGGCCACCGGGGAGGTCCGGCTGATGTGCTCGTGGGACACCACGGAGGAGGACGTCGACGGGTTCGTGGCGGCCTGCGGGAGCAGACGGTCGGCGCCGGCCGCTGACCACGCGCGCCCCGGGCGCCCACGCCGAGGCGTGCTGTCCTGTCCCGGGCACCGTGGGGCCGCCCGGGCCGCCGGAACGGCTCACGCGCCGGGGCGCGGCCCGGGACGCTCCTGCACGGCTCAGACGATCCCGGAGATGATGTCGTCCACGACGCGCTCGGCCCACCGGTCGATCCGCTCCCGGTCCTGGCCGCGCAGGGGTCCGTGCACGACGAGCTCGGCGAATCCGTGCACGGCGCTCCAGCAGGCCCACTCGGCGCCGTCCCGGCGCTCGGGGGTGAGCGCGCCCGCCTCGACCATGCCGTCGAGCTCCTCCACGAGCAGCGCGAAGGGGGGCGGCAACCGGTCGTGGCTGTCGTGGAGCACGCCCTCCGGCGCCCCACCGGATCCGAAGAAGGCCGTCTCGAACCACCCCGGCTCGGCCACGGCGAAGGCGATGTAGCCGAGCCCCACCCCGCGCAGCCGGAGCCGTGCCCGGTCCCGGGGAGCGGCCTCCGCCGGGGCCGGCATCCGCGCTCGCATCTGCTCGGCCATCCGGTCCTGGATCTCCCCCGCGACTGCGGACAGGAGCGCCTTCCGGTCGGCGAAGTGCCGGTACGCGGCGTTCGGCGAGACCCCGACCTGCCGGGTGACGTCGCGCAGCGCCAGGGCCGTGGTCCCCTGCGCCCGCGTCGCGGCGAGACCGGCGTCGAGCAGCGCTCTGCGGAGGTCGCCGTGGTGGTAGGCATCCCGTGTGCGCGGCACCCTTGACCCTTCCCTCAGCCGGTGTGTACGGTGTGCACACTCTACTTGTTGACGGTGTCCACTTGGCGGGGGCGCACCGTCCGGGCACGGACGAAGGAGTCCCGGCATGCGGGCCCTGATCATCACCCAGAACACCACTCTCGACGGCGCGATCGAGATGCTCGACGACTGGTTCGACCCCGCCGGAGAGCCGGACCCGGAGTACCTGGCCCTGACCCACCGCCAGGACCGGGCGGCCGATGCCTGTCTCCTGGGCCGGCGGACCTTCGAGGACTTCCGCGGCTACTGGCCGCTGCAGACCGACGACACGACGGGGATCACGGCCTATCTCGACCAGGTGCACAAGTACGTCGTGTCCTCGACCCTGACGGACCCGCAGTGGCAGAACTCGACGGTCCTCGCCGGCGACCCCGTCGAGCAGGTCAGGGCCCTCAAGAACCGGCCCGGCAAGGACATCGTGTGCACCGGCAGCATCACCCTGACCCACGCGCTGATCGAGGCCGGGCTCGTCGACGAGTACCGGCTCTTCGTCCACCCCGCCGTCCAGGGCCGCGGACGACGGCTGTTCCCGGACGGACACGTCATCCCGGAGCTCCGGCTGCTCGACGCCCGGTCGTTCGGCTCCGGTGTCACCTATGCCGCGTACCGGCCGGTCCCGGGCCGGCGGCCGGAGGAGGAACCGTCATGATCGGTGAAGGACGGCCCCGTGTGGTCGACGAGGACACCTGGCGACGAGAGCTGAACGCCCTGCGCGTCCGGGAGAAGGCCGCCACCCGGGAGCTGGACGCGATCGCGGCGCAGCGTCGCCGGCTGCCCATGGTCGAGCTGCCGGACCACACCCTGGAGGGCGCGGAGGGGCCGGTGCGGCTCGTCGACGTGTTCGGCGGACGGCGCCAGCTCATCACCTACCACCACATGTGGTTCCCCGGCGAGGCCTGGCAGTGCGGCGGCTGCACGGGCTTCACCTCGCAGTTCACCCGCCTGGACTTCCTCGACGACTACGACGCCCGGTTCGTGGTCGTCACCCAGGGGCCGATCGACGAGGCCCTCGCCTACCGCCGCCGCGTCGGCAACCGGATGGACTGGTACTCGACCGCCGACAGTCCCTTCGGCACCGACGTCGGAGCTCCTCCAGGAGGCGGCTTCGCCCTGAACGTGTTCTTCCGGGACGGCGACACCGTCTACCGCACGTGGCACAGCAGCGGCCGCGGCGTCGAACAGGTCAGCCACACCTTCCCCCTGATCGACCTGCTGCCCTGGGGACGCCAGGAGGAGTGGCAGGACTCCCCCAGCGGCTGGCCGCAGTCGCCCACCTACAGCAGGTGGCTCGAGTCCACGGACGTCGCCGCCCTCTACGGCCCGGGCGCGCAGGACGGTTCCGCCCCGGGGTAGGCCCGCCCGCGCCGCCGGACACGGCCCCACCGGACAGAGGACGCCACGACGTCACACGGGCGTCACGTAGGCCCCGGCGATCCCTCCGTCCACCAGGAACGTGGTGGCGTTGACGAAGGAGGCGTCGTCGCTGGCCAGGAACGCCACCGCCGCGGCGATCTCCTCCGGCTCCGCGAACCGCCCCGCCGGGACGTGCACGAGCCGGCGCTGCGCCTGCTCGGGGTCCGCGGCGAACAGCTCCTGCAGCAGGGGGGTGTTGACCGGGCCTGGGCACAGGGCGTTGACCCGGATGCCCTCCCGGGCGAACTGCACGCCCAGCTCCCGGCTCATCGACAGCACCCCGCCCTTGGAGGCGCTGTAGGAGATCTGGGAGGTCGCCGCCCCCATCACCGCCACGAAGGACGCGGTGTTGACGATCGAGCCGCGGCCCTGCTCCCGCATGTAGGGCAGGGCGTGCTTGCAGCAGTGGAACACGCTCGTGAGGTTGACCTCCTGCACCCTGCGCCACGCGTCGAGGCCGGTGTCGAGGACCGACCCGTCGTCCGTCGGGTTGATCCCGGCGTTGTTGAACGCGACGTCCACGGACCCGTAGGCCTCGTGCGTCGCCGCGTAGAGCGCGACCACGTCGTCCTCCTGCGTCACGTCGGTGCGCACGAACAGGCCACCGACCTCCGCCGCGGCCGCCTCCCCGGCTGCCGCGTTCAGATCCGCGACGACGACGTGGGCGCCCTCCGCGGCCAGACGGCGGGCCGCGGCGAGACCGATGCCGCTGGCGCCTCCGGTGATGACGGCGCTGCGGCCGACCAGACGGCGGGCGTTGACCTCCATGGGTTCTCCTTCGGTGGTGGGGGCGGGGCGGGGGGAGCCGGACGGACCGGTCCTCACGGCGTGGTGGCGAGGAAGACGTTCTTGGTCTCGGTGAACGCCTGCGGTGCGTCCGGGCCGAGCTCCCGGCCGAAGCCGGACTGCTTGAACCCGCCGAAGGGGGTCCAGTAGCGCACCGAGGCGTGCGAGTTGACCGACAGGTTGCCGGCCTCGACGGCACGGGAGACCCGCAGCGCCCGCCCGACGTCGCGCGCCAGATCGATCCGGACAGCCCGTACTCCGTGTCGTTGGCGATCCGGACCGCGTCCGCCTCGTCCTCGAAGGGCACCACGGCGATCACCGGCCCGAAGATCTCCTCCCGGAACACCCGGGACCCGGGCGCGGGAGTGAGCACGGTCGGCGGGAACCACCACCCGGGACCCTCCGGGGCGGTCCCGCGGAAGGCGACCGGCGCGTCGTCGTCGAGGTACGCGGCCACCGCGTCCCGGTGGGCGGCGGAGACCAGCGGCCCCATCCGCGTGTCCTCGGACCACGGGTTCCCGCACGTGAAGTCCCGCACGGCCGGTTCGAGCAGCTCCAGGAAACGGTCCAGCACGGTGCGCTGGACGAGCACGCGCGAGCGCGCGCAGCAGTCCTGGCCCGCGTTGTCGAGGGCCCCGGCGGGGGCGGTCGCGGCGGCCTGCTCGAGGTCGGCGTCGGCGAACACGATGTTGGAGTTCTTCCCGCCCAGCTCCAGGGTCAGGCGCTTGACCTGGTCCGCGCACCCGGCCATGATCCGCCGGCCGACCTCCGTGGAGCCGGTGAAGACGACCTTCCGGACGGCGGGGTGGGTCACGAACCGCTCCCCGACCACCGAGCCCTTGCCGGGCAGCACCGTGAGCACGCCCTCCGGGAGCCCGGCCTCGAGCGCGAGCTCCCCGAGCCGGACGGCGGTCAGCGGGGTGAGCTCCGCCGGCTTGAGCACCACCGTGTTGCCGGCGGCCAGCGCCGGGGCGAAGCCCCACCCGGCGATGGGCATGGGGAAGTTCCAGGGCACGATCACGCCCACGACCCCCAGCGGTTCGTGGAAGGTGAGGTTGACCCCGCCGGGCACCGGGATCTGCCGGCCGGAGAGCCGCTCCGGGGCTCCGGCGTAGTAGGCGAGCACGTCCCTGACGTTGCCGGCCTCCCACCGGGCGTTGCCGATGGTGTGCCCGGCGTTGCGCACCTCCAGGGCCGCGAGGTGCTCGAGGTCGGCGTCGACCGCGTCGGCGAAGCGGCGCAGCAGCCGGGCGCGGTCGCCCGGGGCCACGTCCCGCCAGGTCCGGAAGGCCCGGTGCGCCCGGTCGACGGCCGCGTCCGTCTCCTCGAGCGAGGTCAGCGCGACGGTGCCGATGACCTCCTCGGTGGTGGGGTCGATGATCTGCGTGCTGGTCATGGGGTGCAGGTGTCCTCTCGGTGCAGGGCCCCGGCGGGGCCGCCGGAGGGGGTGCGCCCGCGGGCGTGGTCGTGGGCCACCGCGACGAAGCCCTCGAACAGGCGGGGGTCCTTCCGGTTCTCCTCCGGGTGGAACTGGACGCCGAGGGCCCAGCCCCCCGCGGTGGTCTCGACGGCCTCGATCGTCCCGTCCGCGGCGCGGGCGGTGACGACCAGCCCCTCCGCGACCTCGTCCAGGGCCTGGTGGTGGTAGCAGGGGGACTCCGCCGCCGCGCCGAGCAGCTCCCGGCAGCGGCTGCCGGGCTCGGTGCGGAAGGCGACCTGCCCGTAGCGGCCGGGCTCGGGCTGGTACTGCGCCGCGTTCTCGTTGACGTCCGGCAGGTGCTGGATCAGCGTGCCGCCCAGCGCGACGTTGAGGATCTGGGCGCCGCGGCAGATCGCGAACAGCGGCAGCCCGCGCTCGAGCGCGGCCCGGGTCAGGGCGAGGTCGTGCTCGTCTCGGGAGGGCTGCGAGGAGGTCAGCTCGTGCCGCTCGGCGCCGTAGAACCGCGGGTCCACGTCGACGCCGCCGATCACGATCAGCCCGTCCACGAGCCCCAGCACCTCCGGGTCCGTGCCGACCGGGGGCAGCAGCAGGGGCGTCCCGCCGGCGGCGGCGACGGCCTCCACGTAGGCGCCCGGGACGATCGCGGCCACCGAGTTCCAGACCCCCCACGACCCCTCCTGGTAGTAGGTGGTCAGGGCGATCCGGGGACGGTACCCCGCGCGGAACGGCTCAGAGGCGCTCGAAGCCACGGCGCAGCTCCCAGTCGGTGACGGCGGACTCGAAGGCGTCCAGCTCCACGTCCGCGTAGTGCACGTAGTGCTCGACGACGTCCTCGCCGAACAGCTCGCGCGCGAGCTGTGAGCCGGCCAGCAGGTCCCGGGCCTCGCGCATGGTGGAGGGCACCACGGGGGCGTCGGACTCGTAGGCGTTGCCCTCGGTCATCGGCTCCAGCTCGAGCTCCTGCTCGATGCCGTGCAACCCGGAGGCCAGCATCGCGGCCAGCGCCAGGTAGGGGTTGACGTCCCCGCCGGGCACCCGGTTCTCCATCCGGGCGCCCGCTCCGCTGCCGACGAGGCGCACGGCGCAGGAGCGGTTGTCGATGCCCCAGGCCACCGAGGTGGGGGCGAAGCTGCCCTTGGCGAAGCGCTTGTAGGAGTTGATGGTGGGCGCGTAGAACAGCGCGAACTCCCGCATGGTGCGCAGCACCCCGGCGATGAACCGGTCGTAGGTGGCGCTGCGCGCACGGCGTTCCTCGTCCCAGAAGACGAGTTCCCCGTCGGTGCCGCGCAGGGACATGTGGATGTGGCAGGAGCTGCCCTCGCGCTCGTTGGGCTTGGCCATGAAGGTGATGGACTTCCCCTGCTGGTGGGCGATCTGCTTCGAGGCGAGCTTGTAGACCACGTGGTTGTCCGCGGTGACCATGCCGTCGTCGTAGCGGAAGGCGATCTCGTGCTGGCCGAGGTTGCACTCGCCCTTGGCCGACTCCACCGTCATGCCGGCCGCGTACATCGCGTTGCGGATCTCCCGGAGCAGGGGCTCGACGCGCTGGGAGCCGAGCACGGAGTAGTCCACGTTGTACTGGTTGGCCGGCACCAGCCGCTGGTAGTTGGAGGCCCACGCGTCCTCGTAGGTCGTGTCGTAGACGCAGAACTCCAGTTCGGTGCCGGTGACCATCCGGAAGCCCATGTCCCGGGCCCGGTCGAGCTGGCGGCGCAGCATGGCCCGCGGGGACATGGGGATCGGCCGGCCGTCGTGGCCGGTGAGATCGCACTGGATCATCACCTGCCCCGGGTTGTGGGGCATCAGCCGGATGGTGTCCAGGTCCATGTCGAACTCCATGTCCCCATAGCCGGAGGACCAGCTGCTGATCGAGTAGCCGCCCACCGTGTTCATCTCCGTGTCCACCGCGAGCAGGTAGTTGCAGCCCTCGGCGCCCTCGCCCAGCACGGAGTCCAGGAAGAACTGCGCGTGGTTGAGCTTGCCCTGCAGCCGGCCCTGCATGTCGGTGAAGGCGAGCACCACGGTGTCCACCAGCCCGTCGGCGACGTGCCGGCGCAGCTGCTCGACGGTGAGCATCCTGGCGTTGCGGGGGTGCTGGGGCGTCTCGGTCATGGGTCCGGTCCTTCGTCGCTGGAGAGGTAGGAGGGTGCGCGGCGGTGCCGCTCCCGGGTGGTCAGTGCAGGTCGGCCTCGGCGGTGCGGATCTGCGCGAACTCCTCCTCGGGGGCGTGGCCCACGAGGTGGTGCCGGCTGTAGAACCAGTAGTAGGCGAGGAAGACCACGAACACGAGGGCGGTGATGGAGGCCGCGACCACGTCGACCAGGAAGGTGGCGACCACCGCCACGAGGGCCAGCACCAGGCGATGCCGGTGGTGACCGTGCCGCCCGGGGTGCGGTAGCCGCGCGGGAGGTCGGGTTCGCGCACCCGCAGCACGATGTGGGAGAGGTTGAGCAGCACGTAGGAGACGGTGGCGCCGAACACCGCGATGTTGATGAGCAGCCCGCCGTCGCCGGTCGCGGCCGCGAGCACGAAGCCGATGGTGCCCGGCACGATGAGCGCCACCCAGGGGGTCTTGCGCTTGCCGGTCAGCGAGAGCCAGCGGGGCAGGTAGCCGGCCCGGGAGAGGGCGAACAGCTGCCGGGAGTAGGCGAACATGATGGAGAAGAAGCTCGCCACCAGCCCGGCGAGGCCGGCGTAGTTGACGATGTTCGCCATCACGCTGTCCTGCCCGGCGACCGTGCGGATCGCCTCCGGCAGCGGGTTGTCCGAGGTGCTCATCGCCTCCGCGCCCGCGGCGCCGGGCACCAGGACGAGCATCAGCGCCCCCGAGACCAGCAGGAAGGCCATGGCCACGATGATCCCGCGCGGCATGTCCCGGCGGGGGTCGGCGGTCTCCTCGGCGGCCAGCGGCACGCCCTCGATCGCCAGGAAGAACCAGATGCCGTAGACGAGCGCCGCCATCGCCCCGGCCCAGCCCATGGGCAGGAACGCGCTGGCCCCCACCGCGTCGTCCGGGACGATGTCGAAGAGGTTCGCGGTGTCGAAGTGCGGTACGAGCGCGACGACGGTCACCCCGAGCGCGAGGACCGCGATCACCGTGATGCCGAACATCAGCTTGAGCGCCTCGCCGACCCCGTACATGTGGATGCCCATGAACACGAGGTAGGTGACCAGGTAGACGGGCCAGGAGTTGGTGATCCCGAACAGGCCGAGGGCCTCGATGTAGCCGCCGATGAAGGTCGCGATCGCCGCCGGGGCCACGGCGTACTCGATGAGCACGGCCATTCCGGTGGCGAAGCCGCCCAGCGGGCCGAGGGCGCGGCGGGCGAAGCCGTAGCCGGCGCCCGCCGTGGGCAGCGTGGAGGAGAGCTCGGCGAGGCCGAACACCATGCAGGTGTACATCAGGCCCATGAGCACGAAGGCGATCAGCAGCCCGCCCCACCCGCCCTGGGACAGCCCGATGTTCCAGCCGGAGAAGTCCCCGGAGATGACGTAGGCGATGCCCAGGCCCGCCAGCAGGACCCAGCCCGCCGCCCCGGACCGGAGCTGGCGGTGCTGGAAGTACTCGTCGGTGCGCGTCGGCTGTGCTGGGGAGTCGGGCATGGGACGATCCCTCCGGATTCCGCAAAGGTCTGAAAACAGACATATGGCGTCAGTGCTGACAGTCTGTGGGGTCGACCGGGGGCCGTCAAGACCCTGCGGGCCGCGACCGCCCGCCGCCGGGGGCCGGGCACCGGCCGGCCGGCGCGGCCGTGGCACGATGGGCGCAGGACCGAGCGCGAGGAGGTGCACGACCGTGAGCGACCCCGTCCAGCACCCGCTGATCCGGCCCGTCCGGCAGGGCAACGCCTTCGAGGAGGCCGTCGAGCGGATCCTGGACTCGATCCGCCTCGGCCTGTTCCGCCGGGGCGAGCGGCTCCCGCCGGAGCGGGAGACGGCGGCCCTGCTGGGCATCTCGCGCGCCACGCTGCGGGAGGCCCTGCGCGAGCTCCAGGCGGCGGGCGTGCTCGAGGTGGTGCGCGGCCGGTACGGGGGGACCTTCGTCACCGGGCGGACCGCCCTGCCGGACGAGGACCTCCCCCGCGTGGACCCCGCGGAGGTCGAGGACGTGATCGTCTTCCGCGCCGTGGTGGAGCCCGCGGCGGCCGAGCTCGCCGCCCGGGCCGCGCTGAGCGCTGCGGCACGCAGCCATCTGCGGGCCTGCCTCCGTCAGGTCGAGGAGAGCCCCCCGGAGGACTACCGCCCCGCCGACGCGCGGTTCCACATCGCCGTGGCCGAGCTCGGCGGCTGCCCCAGCCTGGTCCGGGCGGTCGCGGAGGTCCGCTCGCGGGCGAGCGACCTGCTGGACCGCATCCCGGTGCTGCCGGTCAACCTGGAGCACTCCGACCGCCAGCACCGCGAGATGGCGGACGCCGTCCTCACCGGCGACGCGCCCGCCGCCCGGGCCGCGGCCCTAGCCCACCTGGAGGGCACCGCGGCGCTGCTGCGGGGCTTCCTCGGCCACGGAGCCGGGGAAGCCGCCTCGGCCCGGGGCGAGGCCGGGGACCGGGGCGGCGCCGAGGCCGGCACGCGGCCCGAGGACGCGGACGGCGGTCCGGCCGAGGGGCGGGGCGGCGCCGGGGCCTGAGCCGCCTCAGCCGCCGGCGTCGGACATCCCGCCGCCCTGCTCCGTGCCCTCGGCCCGGCGCCGGCGGTAGGCCGTCATGTTGGTGCGGTTGGCGCAGCGCTGGCTGCAGAAGCGCTTGGAGCGGTTGCGGGAGAGGTCCAGGAGCACCCCTTCGCAGTCCTCGGCCTCGCACACCCGCAGCCGGTCGGTCTCGTCCGAGCGGATCACGTCCACCAGGCGAAGGCCGACTCCAGGCGCAGCCGGGTGGCCAGGGGCGCGTGGGACGGAGAGGCGTGCAGGTGCCAGTCCTTGCCGTCGTGCCGCGCGAGCTGCGGGGCGACGTCGTCGGTGCCCAGGACGTCGTTGACCGCCGCCACCATGGCGTCCCGCTCCAGGGCCCAGATGCGGCGCAGGTCGTGCCGCACCCCCAGCACGTCGGACAGCTCCTGCTCGTCGCGGTCGAAGCGCCCGGACCAGCCGTGCTCCGCGAGGAGGACCCGCAGCTGCTCGGTGTCCACCAGTTCCTCCTCCCCGGAGCGGGAGGCGCCGGGGGCGGTGTTGAGCAGCGCCACGTCGAACTCGAGGACGTCCTCGGTGTCATAGGCAAAATGCACTTGACTACTTATCCTTTCCAGGCCTAGCGTGAGTGGCGTAGTGATTTTAGACCATTACGCGACATCGGTCGCGAGAAGGAGCCCCTCATGGCCGGCGGAGTCTACATCCTGGTGCTGCTCGTCCTCCTCGCCACCGTGGGGAGACTGTCCGTGCCGCGGCGGGAGCGCACGGCGCTGCGCACCTGGACGCTGCGGGACGTGTACTACAACGTCCGGCGCGGGCTGGCCGTGCTCGGCGCGCACGGGCCGTCCTACCCCGCCCTGCACGAGGCCGCCCGGCCGGCGGCGCAGCGGCGGAGCTGATCCCGCGGATCGCGCGGCGGGCGGCGAGGGCACGGCACCCCGCAGGGTCGCTCAGCCGTCGAAGTGGGTGCTGGTCGGCCCCTGGGACACGGTGGCGACCAGATCGGCGGCCAGGTCGCGCAGCTTCACGTTGCGGTGGCTGGAGGCGGCCCGGAGGATCTGCACGGCCCGCTCCTGGCTGCAGCGGTTCTGGGCCATCACGATGCCCACGGCCAGGTCGATGGTGGTGCGGGACTCCATCGCAGCCCGCAGGTCGGTCTCGGTGTCGCGGTGGCGGGCCAGGCGCACGGCCAGCGCCAGCGACGCCGACACCGAGGCCACCTGGCGGGTGACGACCTCGATGGTGGCCGCGTCGAAGGTCCCGGGCCGCTCGGCGTAGACGTTCAGCCCGGCGGCCGCCTCTCCCCCGAGCTCCAGGGGCACGCCCAGGGCGGCGCCGATCCCGGCCGCGGCCGCGGCCTTCCCGTAGTCCGGCCAGCGGGTGTCCGCGCTGGTGTCCTCCACGTGCACCACCCGGTGCTCGCGGGCGGCGGCCAGACACGGCCCGTCGCCGTAGTGGTACTGGATCTCGTCCAGGGCCTCGGCCCGCGGGCTGGAGGAGGCCACCGTGGCCGAGCGCCGCGGCCGCAGCAGCGCCACCGCGCACCACACCTCGTCCCCGTCGGTGGACAGGGCCTGGGCCATGGTCGCGGTGAACTCGTCGAGGAACGCGGTGATGTCCTCGGACTCCAGCAGCAGCTCCTGCAACTGTGCCACCGGCACCCCGCTCGGGTCGTGCTCGGTCATGGGGTCCCCTTGTCGTCGGTACGGGTGCCGGATCGGCGGCCGCCCCGGAGGTCCGTGGCGGTCTGGCTCCATCGTGCCAGGAATCCGGGCCGGTGCGGACGGCCGGCGGGTGCGCCCGCGGCGGGGCGCACCCGCCGGCCGGGACCCTGCGCGCGGCGGATCAGACGAAGAGGGCGGTGACCTTGAGGGCGGTCTGGGTGATCCCGTAGAGCAGCGGGACCCCGACGAGGACCCAGCCGAGTGCCAGTCGTGCACGGCTCATGTCATGCCTCCTTCGCGAGGATCTTGGTGTCGGAAGGGGCGGTGTCGGGCTCGTGGTAGCGGGCGTCCACGGGCTTGACCAGGAGGTTGGCGACGAAGCCCACGACGAGCAGTCCGACCATGGTCAGCAGCGCGGGCTGGTAGGCCTGCGCGGTGAGCTCCCCAGGGGTGCCCTGGGCGTCGAGGAACGCGTTCACGATGAGGGGCCCGGCGACGCCGGCGGCGGACCAGGCCGTGAGCAGCCGGCCGTGGATGGCCCCGACCTGGAACGTCCCGAAGAGGTCCCGCAGATAGGCCGGCACCGTGGCGAAGCCGCCGCCGTAGAAGGAGATGATGACGAAGGCCAGCAGCACGAACAGGAGCGTGGAGCTCGACCCGAACAGGGCCAGCACGGTGTAGAGGACCGCCCCCACGCCCAGGTAGATCATGTAGATGCGCTTGCGCCCCAGGACGTCCGAGGTGGTCGACCACACGAAGCGCCCGCCCATGTTGCCGATGGACAGCAGCCCGACGAAGCCGCCGGCCACCCCGGCGGTCACGAGGGACGCGCCGTCCGCCTGGCGGAAGAAGTCCTGGATCATGGGGGCGGCCTGCTCGAGGATGCCGATGCCGGCCGTGACGTTGCAGAACAGCACGATCCACACCAGCCAGAACTGCCGGGTCCGGATCGCGTTGTTCGCGGAGACGTGGTTCTTGGTGACGAGCGCCTTCGTCTCGACCGTGGACGGGTCGAAGCCCTCGGGCTTCCAGCCGTCGGCGGGGACCTTGATGGTGAACGCCCCGAAGAGCATGTAGGCGAGGTAGACGACGGCGAGGGTGAGGAAGAGCTTGCCCACGGCGTCGCCGCTCGCGACCCACCCCTGACCGCCGGACTCCGGGTCGTAGGCGTTGAGCAGCGCCGCGGAGAGCGGGCTGGCGATCAGCGCGCCGCCGCCGAAGCCCATGATCGCCATGCCCGTGGCCAGTCCCGGGCGGTCCGGGAACCACTTGATCAGCGTGGAGACCGGAGAGATGTAGCCGATGCCCAGGCCGATCCCGCCGATCACGCCGTAGCCGAGATAGACCAGCCACAGCTGCTCGGTGAAGATCCCGGCCGCACCCACCAGGAACCCGCCGGACCACAGCAGGGCGGCGGTGAACATCGCCTTGCGGGGCCCGTTGGTGTCCACCCACGTGCCGAAGACGGCCGCGGACAGGCCCAGCATGACGATCGCGATGGAGAAGATGATGCCGATCTCCGTGAGGCTCGCGTCGAAGTGCTCCACCAGTGCGGTCTTGTACACGCTCGTGGCGTAGGCCTGGCCGATGCACAGGTGCACCGCCAGGGCCGCCGGAGGAATGAGCCAGCGGTTGAAGCCGGGGGGTGCCACCGTGTGCTCTCGATCCAGCCAGCCCATGACTCGACTCCTTCTCTGCTGCGGACGTGCCGTGGCGGGGCGGACCCGGGGCGGCCCGGGGGCACGGGTCCGGGCGCACCCGCCACGGCGCACGAGGGTGAATCATGTCACATCAAGGACACGGATGAAAAGCACCCTGTCGACCAGCGGGTCGGCCCACCCGCGTCACCGCCCCCGCAGGGTCCGCCACACGCGTCGCCAGAACGCGGCGAAGCCCCGCTCCGCGACGGTGCGCTCCAGCTGCTCGAGCCGGGCCGACTGCGCGCGGACGAGGTCGAGGAGCTCGCGGGCGAGGGCCTCGGAGCCGTCCAGGCGCGCGTGCAGCCCCTCCGCCTGCGTGCGGAGCTCCTGGCTCAGGTGGAGCGGCAGGCCGATGCCGTTCTCGGCGGTCCACTGCCTGAGGTGCCGTTCGCGCACGAGCAGCTCGTCCCGGCGGCGCAGCTCCGCACCCGGCGCCCCTCCCTGCCGGGCCCGCACGGGACGCAGCGGGCCCTCGACGAGACCCACGGTGAAGGTCTCGAGGAAGCGCAGGCGGAACTCCCAGTCCGCGGCGGCGGACAGGGTCTCGTCGTAGTCGCCGAGCACCCCGTGCACCGCGCGCCGGTACACGAACACCCCGGACTCCGGGCGCTCACCGCCGAGCGTGCCGGTGAGGCTGGGGACGGCGGGCGCCGGCGACGCGGAGTCCGGGCCGCGCCCGGGGACCACCACTCCGTCGTCCGTGGCCAGCGGGTCCTCGAGCCGGGCCACGGCCCGCTGCAGGACCGTGGGGGACCACTCGTCGTGGCCGTCCTGGAGCACCACGAGCTCCGAGTCCCCCGCGCGCAGGCCGCGGTTGGCCGCGGCCCCCGGGGTCAGGCCACGACGGTGGTGCAGAACCGCCGCCCGATCCGCGAGCTCCGCCTGCCGCGCGGTGAGGAGCTCGTCGACATCGGCGGGATCGTCCCCGCCGTCCAGCACGAGCAGCTGCCAGTCGGTGAAGGTCTGCGCCAGGAGGCCGTCGAGGGCGCGGGCCAGCTCCGCGGAGCGTCCGCGGCTCCGGAGCACGACGGCGACCGTGGGACGTGCGGGCGGCACCGCGGGGACGACGTACCGGTGCCGGAGGGCGCGCACCACCGGGGCCCCGACCCCGCGCGGCGCGACGACCGCGGCGGGCGGCGGCTGGGCCCGCCCGCCGCGGAGGGCCTCGGCCACCGCGTCCCACCAGCGCTCGCCCGCGGCGCGCAGGGCCGGCACCGCGTCGGCCAGGGCCGAGCGGACCGCCGCCCGGTGCTCGACGGCCTCCGAGGCCCACTGCTGGACGGCGGCGCGGGTGTCCCACGCCGCGTCACCGGGGGTGAGCAGCGCGGCCAGCGGCACCGCGTGCCCGGCCAGCCCCCACCGGTGCAGCACCGCGTCCATGCGCTGAACGGCATATGTATCCGTGCCCACGGGGAGGACGTCGGCCCCGCCGGCGAGCCCGAGGGCGACCGCGCGGGGGCAGGTCGTCACGAGGTGCTGGGCCGCCCCCACCAGCGCCGCCGCCGCTCCCGGCGCCGACCGGTGCCGCCGGACGTCTCGCGGCAGGTGCGCGGCGACGGCCGCGGCGAAGTCCGCGTCCTCCGCACGGCACGGCAGGACGGCGACCGCGCCCGGCACCCGGTGCACCAGGGCGTCGAGCAGGGCGGCGAGCACCGGGGCGGCCTCCTCCGGGCCGATCGGCCCGGCGGGGCGCTCGAGGGCCGCGACGATCGCGGGCGGCGCCTGGCCCGGTGCCTGATGGGGCGCCTCCTCGTGCGTCCGGCCCGGGACCCGGTCCGGGGCGTGCGCAGCGGCAGGGACGGGAGCAGGGGCGGAGCCCGGTGGGACGGCGGGATCCGGGAGGTCGAGGGTGTCGTCCCGGCCGAGGTGCAGGCCGGGGTGCTCCGGGCAGAGCCGGCGGGCCAGGGCCACGGAGGGCTGGTCCCTCAGCCCCACGAGCGAGGCCGCGGCCAGCAGCTCGCGCAGGACCTCCGCCGGAGCGTCGCGGACGTCGAGGGCCAGGCCGCTGACCACGACCGGCCGGCCGTGCCGCACCGCGGCCCGCGCCGCCTCGAGCCAGCCGGCGAGGAGCTCGCGGTCGGCCGGGTGCTCGGTCCCGATCAGCAGAAGCCCCGCTGTGGCCGGCGGCGCCTCTTCCGCAGGACTCAGCGCGGTGGGGCCCTCCGCCTCCGTCTCCGTGGACGGCCGCGGGACACCAGGCCGCGCGAGCACCGCCTCGATCCCGCGCGCCGCGAGCTGCTGGAGCAGGCGGTCCGGTCCGTCCTCCTGACCGAGGTGCGGCTCCAGGCCGCCGGTGCTGCTCAGGACGTCGATGCGCATGACGGAACAGGCCTTTCCTCCGGCGGCTGGTGCACCACCATTCTCCCAGGCAGCCCCTCGCCGGGACGGCCACGACGGGGTCCGGACACGGACTGTCCCTCGTACGGTGTACGGACTTGCAGGTCCGTACGAATCTGCCTTGTCCGCGTGCGAGCGGGTCCGTCATCGTGGAGGAACCACAGAGCACCGTCTCCGCCGGCAGCGACCACGTCCAGGACCGTCGCCCGGGTCGCTCTCCACCGAATCCCTGTACATGCCTGATCCGGCATACGAAGGAGAGCGGCGGGAGGGCGCTCCGGGTCGTCGACCGCCCGTCGCCGCTCCGGGCCGGACCGGCCCCGGAGACCCCGCGCACCCCGTCGCGGGAGAAGTCGAGGAGTTCCCACCATGTTGACCGCCGCCGTCGTCAGCCCCCAGCCCATGACCCGCATCGCGATGCAGCGGGAGTCCCTGGAGCACCCCGAGCACGGGGTGCGGATCGGCGCCGTGGCGGGGACGGTCCCGGAGTTCCTGGCCCAGAACGCGGCGGAGGCCGCCGTGGTGCTCCTGAGCCTCAACACCCAGGACGGCCGCAGCCTGGTGCAGAACATCACCGACCTCGTCGCGCACGAGCACACCGTGGTGGTCCTCACGCCGCCGGACGAGCTCGTCCGCGTCCGCTCGGCCTTCACGTGCGGGGCTTCGGGCGCGGTGGGCAAGTGCGAGCCGATCAAGGCGGTCTTCCGGACCATGCGGCTGGCCAAGCAGCTGGGCCACTTCGTGAGCGACGGCCTCCAGGCCTCCCTCGCGGAGCTGCCCAGCCGGGCCCCGGCCAAGCTGTCCGCCCGGGAGCGCGAGGTGCTCTCGCTCTACGTGGACGGCCTCCAGGAGCAGGAGGTGGCCACCCGGCTCCGGATCGCGGAGTCCACGGTCGAGGAGCACCTCAAGCGGATCCGGCGCAAGTACGCCCTCGTGGAGCGCCCGGCGCGCACCAAGCTCGAGTTGTACAAGCGGGCCATCGAGGACGGCATCATCCCGCCCGTCCTGCCGCTCGCCTGAGGTCCGCCGCACCGGGACGGACACCGCCGCGGCGGGCCGGAGCCGGGCGGGGCCACCGTGACCGGCCTGTTGCGCGCCGGCCGTTGTGCCTCCCCACGACCCGTTCCTAGACTGGGGCCGGCACCATCGTGCGCGGGTCCGCGTCCTGCACCGGCCCCGCGTCCCCGGCCCGGCCCACGCGCACGTCCAGGGCGGCCCGGACCGGCGTCGTCGGCGGTGGCGTGCGCGCCGCCGATCGCAGAGGTTCGTCCGGGGGCGAGCGCCTCCGCACACAGGAAGCCAGTCCGATGGGGATCGTGGACCGTGGGGAACATGACGACGAGGTCGCGCGGGCGCTCGAGGCGCTGCGGACCCGACTGACCGGCACACTGGTCGAGCCCGACGATCCGCTCTACGACGAGGCGCGG
Organism: Kocuria sp. CNJ-770; assembly: GCF_001942375.1. NCBI lineage: Bacteria > Bacillati > Actinomycetota > Actinomycetes > Micrococcales > Micrococcaceae > Kocuria > Kocuria sp. CNJ-770. Next base: position 10,949 of record NZ_MKJW01000095.1, on the reverse strand, counting down.
CGGGTCTGGAACGGCATGATCGACGTGCGGCCGCGCGCCGTCGCCCGGGTGGGCTCCGTGGCGGACATCGACCCGGTGCTGGCCACGGCCCAGCACACGGGCCTGCCGCTGGCCGTGCGCGGTGGAGGGCACAACGTGGCCGGGCACGGCACGGTGGAGGGCGGGCTCGTCCTGGACCTGAGCGCGCTGCGCCGGGTGCACGTGGACCCCGGGACCCGGCACGTGACCGTGGAGCCCGGCGCGACCCTCGCCGACGTCGACCGCGCCACCGCCCCGCACGGACTGGCCGTGCCCCTCGGCGTGGTGAGCGCCACCGGCGTCGCCGGCCTGACCGTGGGCGGCGGCGTGGGCTGGCTGACCCGCAGCAACGGTCTCACCCTCGACAACCTCGTCGGCGCCGAGGTGATCACCGGAACCCGGGAGCACCTGCACGTCGACGCGGAGCGCAACCCGGACCTGTTCTGGGGAATCCGCGGCGGGGGCGGGAACTTCGGCGTGCTGACCTCCTTCACCTTCCTCGCCCGGCGGCTGCCGCCGTCCGTGCTCGGCGGGAACCTGTTCTACCGACGGGCCCAGTGGCGGACCGCGCTGCAGGCCTACGCCCGCTGGACCGCGGACCTGCCGGACGAGATGAACAGCATCATCTCGATCCTGCGCCTGCCGCCCGGCTTCGGCATGGGCGACGAGCCGTTCCTCATCGTCGGCTTCGCCTGGATGTCGCCCGACCACGAGGACGGCCTGCGCCTGGTCGAGCGCCTGCGCGCGGACGCGCCGCCCGACGAGGAGGAGGTCGGCCCGGTGCAGTGGCCCGAGTGGCAGTCGGCCATGGACGAGCTCTTCCCCCGGGACGCACGCGGCTACTGGAAGAACGCCTCCTTCTCCCGCCTCGACGACGAGGTGATCGACGCCCTGCTCGGCTTCGCCACCGAGGTCACCTGGTTCGGCACCGGCATCGACATCCACCACATGGAGGGCTTCTTCGGCCGGGTGCCCGCCGGGGCGACGGCCTTCCCCAACCGGTCGTCGCGGTACTGGCTCAACGTCTACGGCTACTGGCAGGACCCGTCCGAGGACGCCCGCCTGACCGCCTTCGCCCGGAGGGCCCACGCCGCCATGGCGCCGTTCGCCGAGCTCGGCCAGTACGTGAACTTCCTCGGCGCCGAGCAGGGCCCCGTCACCCCCGAGGCGGCCCGGCTGGCCTACGGGGAACGGACGCACCGGCGGCTCGTGGAGCTGAAGGATCGCTACGACCCGGGCAACATCTTCCGGCTCAACCACAACATCGTGCCGAGCGCCGCCTGACGAGCCCGGCGGAGGAGGGCAGACCCGTGGGACAGCACGTTCGCGCCGGAGAGCTCGAGATCTGGACGGAGCAGGTGGGCAGCGGACCCGACGTCCTGCTGATCGGAGGGCTGGGCGACACCGTCGAGTCCTGGCAGTTCCAGTTGGACGGGCTGGCCGACCGGTACCGGCTCACCGCCTTCGACAACCGCGGGGCGGGACGCACCGCCATGCCCGGCGGCCCCGTGTCGGTGGCGGCCATGGCCGACGACGCCGCCGGGGTGCTCCGGGCCCTCGGCGTCCCCGCCGCCCACGTGGCGGGCTTCTCCGGGGGCAGCATCATCGCGCAGGAGCTGGCGCTGCGCCACCCGGAGCTGGTCCGGAGCCTCGTGCTGCAGAGCACCTGGTCGGTCCCGGACCCCTACCTCCGGTCCTGGGGTCGCTTCGTCCGCTGGCTGGTCGGGGCCGCCCCCGGGGAGCGCGAGTTCCTGGAGTGGTTCTTCCTGTTCATCTACACGCCGCGGGCGCACAACGACGGCACCGTGAGCCGGTTCATCGACGAGGTGCTCGCCTTCCCGTACCCGCAGCCGGCGGAGAACGTGCAGCGCCACCTGGATGCGTTCCTCCGCCACGAGACCACCGACCGTCTGCCCCGGATCGCGGTCCCGACATACGTCCTGGCCGGTGGTCTGGACGTCACGGCCCGGCCCGAGCTCTGCCGAGCCGTCGCGGACCTCATCCCCGGCGCCCGGTTCCAGGTGCTCGAGGAGGAGTCCCACCAGCCCTTCCAGGAGGCCCCGGAGCAGTGGAACGCGCTGGTCGACGCCTTCTGGCGGGAACTCGACGCGCCGGACGCCCCGGACCCCGGCTGAGGACGCGGCTCAGGCGGCCCCGAGCAGCCGCAGCACGGCCGCCGCGGCCGCGCCCAGGACGACGACCAGCAGGAACGGCGCCCGCAGCATCAGGGCGACCCCCGCGACCAGCAGGGCCCCGAGCCGGGCGTCGAGCACCAGCGCCTGGCCGGAGCCGAAGGCGTTCATCACCACGAGGGCGGCGAGCAGGCCCACCGTGACGGTGCCCGCCATCCGTCCCACCCGGGGGTCGTCCAGCACCCGGTCCGGCACGAGGTAGCCCACGAGCTTGAGCCCGTAGGCCAGCGCGCACGCCGCGAGGACCCAGAACCACATGCTCATGCCCCGGCCTCCGTCCGGCCGGGCGCGGCCGCGCCGGCCCCCCGGCGGCGGGAGCCGCCGAGGAGCGCGGCGACCACCGCGGCCACCAGGATCGGCAGCCCCGGCGGAAGCACCGGGATGGTCAGCGCCGTGACGAGGGCGCAGACCACCGCGACGGCCACGGGCTCCCGGGCGCTGAGCCGGGGCCACAGCAGCCCGAGGAAGGCCGCCACGGCGGCGCCGTCCAGACCCCAGCGGGCGGGATCGCCGAGGGCGTTGCCGAGCAGGGCGCCGACCACGGTGAACAGGTTCCAGAGCAGGAACACCCCGACCCCCGCGGTCCAGAACCCCCGTCTCTCCTCGACGGGGTGGGTCTGGGAGGACGCCGCCGCGTTCGACTCGTCGATGGTCACCTGCGCGGCGAGCAGCCGGAGCCCGCCGCGGGGGCGGACCAGGGCGTTCATGCTCATGCCGTAGACGGCGTTGCGCACCCCGAGCAGGGTCGCAGCACCCAGCGCGGAGGCCCCGGCCCCGCCGCCGGAGACCACCCCGATGAACGCGAACTGGGACCCGCCCGTGAACATGAGCGCGGACAGCGCCACCGTCTGCCAGAAGCTCAGACCCGCCGCCACGGACAGCGCGCCGAAGGAGATCCCGTACAGCCCGGTGGCCACGGACAGGGACAGCCCGATCCGCACCGCCGGCGAGCTCCGCCAGCCGACGGGGACGGTGTGGCTCACGGGGTGACCCCCGAGGCTCCCGGGGCTCCGGCGCGGTGCGGCGCCCCTGTGCGGCGTCCAGGGCGTCCATCGCCTGGACGAGGGCCAGGTGGGCGAAGGTCTGCGGGAAGTTGCCCGTCATCCGCCGCCGGTCGGGCGACCACTCGGTGGACAGCAGGCCGAGGTCGTTGGCGCGGGAGAGGACCAGGTCCACGAGCTTGCGGGCGCTGTCGGTGCGCCCGGAGCGGGCGTACTGGGCGGCCAGCCACAGGGACGCGCCGAGGTGCGGGTTGTCCTGGCCCGAGAACCCGTCCACGCCGATCACCCCGGCGTAGGCGTCGGGGTCCTTGGGGTCCACGGGCCCCAGGACGTTGCGGTAGCGGTGGATCAGCCCGCACGGGTGCCGCAGCTCCTCCTCGATCCGCCGTACGGTGCCCAGCATCCGTTCGTCGTCGTGGGCCACGAAGCCCACCTGCGGCAGCTGCAGCAGGGAGGCGTCCACGGCCTTCGACCCGTAGTACTGCACGAAGGAGCCGACCTCCGGGTCGTAGCCGCTCGTCCAGATCTCCTCCGCCAGGGCGTCCCGCAGCTGCTCCCACACGGGCGCGTCCCCGGGCAGCCCGTGCAGGCGCACCGCGTCCACGCCGGACTGCAGGGCCGCCCACATGAGCACCCGGGAGTGCGTGTAGTACTGCCGCTCGCCGCGCATCTCCCACAGGCCCTGGTCCTTGACCTCGTAGTTCTCCACCACCGAGCGCAGCATCGCCTGCTGGAGCGGCCAGGAGAGGTGGTCCTCCACCGCCCCGCGCCGGCGCAGCTTCTCGAACACGACCATGACATGGCCCACGGCGTCCGTCTGGTGCTGGCCCGCCGCGCCGTTGCCCTCGCGGACCGGGCGGGAGCGCTCGTAGCCGGGCAGGTCCAGCTGGTGCTCGCGGCCGCGGCGCTCCCCGGCGACCCCGTAGATGTTCTGCAGGTCGTGGGGGTCCCCGGCCACGGCCCGCAGCAGCCAGTTGCGCAGCTGCACGGCCTCCCGGTCGTGGTCGTGGTCGAGCATGATCTCCAGGGCCATCGCCGCGTCCCGCAGCCAGGAGAAGCGGTGGTCCCAGTTGCGCTCGCCGCCCACCACGTCCGGCAGCGAGGTGGTGGGCGCGGCCACCAGCCCACCCGTCTCCTGGTGCATCAGGGCCCGCACCACGAGCAGCGAGCGCCGGACCACGTCCGAGCGCCGGGCCACGGCGTGGCCGCGGACCGGGACGATGTGCACCGGCTCGTCCTGCTCGGCGGCGGGCGGGGTGTAGAGCCCCGACCAGTCCTGCCACAGCTCCACGGTGCGGGTGAGCTGCTCGTTGACGTCCACCGGCGCCGGCGGGGTGCGGTGGGACGGGAAGTGGGTCAGGACGAAGTCCCGGGCCTGGCCGGCGGAGACCGTGAAGGTCCCGCGGTGGCGGCGCACGTCGTCGTCGGAGGACTCGGGCAGGGGCTCGCCGCGCAGCACGAGCGCGTCCGGCCCGGCCATGGCCACGAGCATGGGCGGGGCGGGGTCCCCGCCCTCGGGGTCCTCCTCCCCCTCGAAGCGGCTGACCCAGGGCACCACGGCGCCGTAGCCGAAGCGGACCCGCAGCTCCTGGTACATCTCGACCTCCCCGGTGAGGCCCTCCACGCGGCGGATGAGATCCGTGCGGGAGGTCAGCGGGAGGAAGTCGGTGACGCGCACGGAACCGGAGTCCGTCACCCACACGGTCTGCAGCACGAAGGTGTTCTCCACGTAGAACCGCTCCGCGACCTGGGCCCCGCTCTCCTCCTCGTCGAGCACCTCCCCGCCGGCCTCGTCGGCGACCGTGCAGGAGGGGGCGAGCAGCCAGCGCCCGTGATCGGCCTCGCCCAGCAGGGCCCCGAAGAACGAGGGGGAGTCGAAGCGCGGGGCGCACAGCCAGTCGACCGAGCCGGTGCGGGAGACGAGCGGACCCGTGCGCATGTTCGAGAGCAGGGCGTAGTCCTCGATCAGTGAAGCCATGCCTCAAGATTGGCACATCGCCGCGGTGCTCCCGGCCCATCCCTTGAACCATACCCCCAAGGGGTATACAGTGTCGGCAGGACGACCGAGGAGGACCCATGACCCAGACCCTGCCGCCGCACGGGTACACCCAGGACAAGGACGCGTACCTCAAGCGCCTGCGGCGCATCGAGGGCCAGGTCCGCGGCATCCACCGGATGGTCGAGGAGGACAAGTACTGCATCGACGTCCTCACCCAGATCTCCGCGATCCAGTCGGCGCTCAAGGCCGTGAGCCTCGGCCTGCTGGACGAGCACCTCAGCCACTGCGTCGTGGGCGCCGTCGAGGCCGCCCAGGAGTCCGGGGACGTCGCCAGCGTGGACGACAAGCTCCAGGAGGCGTCCGCGGCCATCGCGCGCCTGCTCAAGAGCTGACCCGCCCCGCGCGCGCTCCCCGACCCGCACCCACCGAAACCCCAGAGGAGACCACCGTGCAGACCACCGCGCAGACCACCGTCAACGTGTCCGGAATGACCTGCGGGCACTGCGTCATGTCCGTCACCGAGGAGCTGACCGAGCTGGACGGCGTCCAGTCCGTCGACGTCGACCTGGTCGCCGGGGGCGTGTCCCCCGTCGTCGTCACCGCCTCCCGCGAGCTGACGTCCGAGGAGATCGCCGCCGCCGTCGAGGAAGCGGGGTACTCGGTTGCCTGAGACCCGCACGCGCGCGGCGGTGCCCGGCCGGGCGGCCGGGCCCCTGCGCACCCTCGAGCTGGAGATCACCGGCATGACGTGCTCCTCGTGCGTGAGCCGGGTCGAGAAGAAGCTCGGCAGGCTCGACGGCGTGGACGCCTCCGTGAACCTCGCCCTGGAGACCGCCACGGTCCACGCCCCGGAGGGCGTGACCGACGAGCAGATCCTCGGGACGGTCGAGAACGCCGGCTACGGGGCCGTCATCAGGACGGCGCCCCACCGAGGGCCCGACGACGACGGGAGCGGCGGCGGGTCCGTCTCCGCGATGGAGCGGGTCTCCGGCCGGGAGGCCTCCTCGCTGCGCTCCCCCGACTCCCTGCGCCGGCGTCTGGTCGTGGCCGGCGCCCTCTCCGTGCCGGTGCTCGTGATCTCGATGCTGCCCGGCTTCCAGTTCCCGCACTGGGGCTGGCTGGCCGCGCTGCTGAGCCTGCCGGTGGTGACCTGGGCCGCATGGCCGTTCCACCGCTCGGCCGCCCTCAACGCCCGGCACCTCACCTCCACCATGGACACCCTCGTGTCCCTGGGCGTGTCCGCCGCGTACCTGTTCTCGCTGTGGAACCTGCTGCGCGACCCGGCCATGACGGCCGGGGCGATGCTCGGCCACACCATGGACATGAGCGGGCACCAGCTGTACTTCGAGACCGGCGCCCTCGTGACCGCCTTCCTCCTGCTGGGCCGCTACCTCGAGGCCCGGGCGAAGGCCCGCTCCGGGGAGGCGCTGCGCGCGCTGCTCGAACTGGGCGCCAAGGACGCCGTCGTCCTGCGGGACGGCGTCGAGACGAGCGTGCCGGCCGAGCAGCTGCGGCCCGGGGACCGGATCGTGGTGCGCCCCGGGGAGAAGATCGCCACCGACGGCGTGGTCCTCGAGGGCCGCTCCGCCGTGGACACCTCCCTGCTCACCGGCGAGTCCCTGCCGGTCGAGGTGGGCGTCGGCGACACCGTGACCGGGGCGACGATCAACACGAACGGCCGGCTGCTGGTCGAGGCGACCCGCGTGGGCGCCGACACGACCCTGGCCCAGATGGGCCGTGCGGTCGCCCGGGCACAGACGAGCAAGGCGCCCGTGGCCCGGCTCGCCGACCGGATCTCCGGGGTCTTCGTCCCGGTCGTGCTCGTGCTCGCCCTGCTCACGCTGGTGGGCTGGCTGGTGCTCACCGGCGACGTCGACGCCGCGTTCGTGGCGGCGGTCTCCGTCCTCGTCATCGCCTGCCCGTGCGCCCTCGGCCTGGCCACGCCCACGGCCCTGCTCACCGGCACCGGCCGCGGCGCGCAGCTGGGGATCCTCATCAAGGGCGCCGAGGTGCTCGAGGACACCCGCACCGTGGACACCGTGGTGCTGGACAAGACCGGCACGGTGACCAGCGGCCGGCTCTCCGTGGCCGCGGTGACCCCCGTGGGCGCCTACTCCCGGGACCAGGTGCTCGACCTCGCCGCCTCGGTGGAGCAGCACTCCGAGCACCCGATCGCCCGGGCCGTGGCCGAGGCCACCCCGCACCGGTTCCCGCTCTCCGGCTTCGTCTCGGCCCCCGGCGGCGGCGTCCGCGCGCACGTGGCCGACGGGATGCACTCCCGCTCGGTGGTGGTCGGGCGCACCACCTGGCTCGCCGAGAACGGCGTGCGCCTCGACACCGCCCAGCTGGACGCGCTGCGGCGCGCCCAGGAGGGCGGGTTCACCACGATCCTCGTGGCCGTCGACGGGGCCCTGGCCGGATTCGTGGACCTGCGCGACACCGTGAAGGACGACGCCAGGCAGGCGATCGCGCGGCTCCAGGGCCTGGGGCTGCGGCCCCTGCTCCTGACCGGCGACAACGAGCCGGTGGCCCGCGCGGTCGCGGCCGAGGCCGGCATCCCCGCCGGGGACGTCGTCGCGGACGTCAGCCCGGAGGGCAAGGTCGCGGTGGTCCGCGACCTGCAGGACGAGGGGCGTGTGGTCGCCATGGTGGGCGACGGCGTCAACGACGCCGCCGCGCTGGCCCAGGCCGACCTCGGGATCGCGATGGGCTCCGGCACGGACGCGGCCATCGAGGCCGCGGACATCACCATCGTGCGCAGCGACGTGGGGTCGGTGCCCACCGCCATCGCGCTGTCCCGCCGGACCCTGTCGATCATCAAGTCCAACCTGTTCTGGGCCTTCGCCTACAACACGGTGGCCATCCCGGTGGCGGCCGCCGGACTGCTCAACCCGGTGATCGCGGGCGCCGCCATGGCCTTCAGCTCCGTGTTCGTGGTGCTGAACTCCCTGCGGCTGCGCGGCTTCGGCCGCTGAGCCGGGCACGGGCCCGAACACGCGGACGCCCCGGGAGGACATCGGTCCTCCCGGGGCGTCGCCGTGTGCGCACTCCGCGGGTCAGGCGTCGCTGCTGCCCGGGGTGGCCACGCTGTCCTCGTCCTCCTCGAGGACCGGCAGGTCGCTCTTCTGCCCCTCCTGGGGAGCGTTCGAGTAGCTGCCCTCCGGATCGGCGTCCGGGGTGTCCGCCATCCGCTGCTCGACCTTCTGCTCGAACTCCTCGTCGCCCTCGGTGGGCGGCTCCGGCTGCTGGCTCATGCTGCTTCCCGTCTCTGCGTCTGGAGCGGGGGCGCGGGTCGGCCCGGCTGCTCAGGTGGTGCCCAATCTACTGAGCGGGCGGACGGCGGCCAAGGCCCCGGAGCGGGGGCCCGAGGCCGGCCGCCGGGGCTCAGGGGCGGGGGGCTCCGTCGTCGCCGCCCGTGCGCTCGCCCGTGCCGCCGGCCGTGTCCCCGCCGGTGTCCGGGGCCGGGTCCTCGGCGGGGCGCCGGCCGAGCAGGTCCTCGCCGCGGGTGTCGGGACGGACGCGCTGGCCGAACTCGGCCTCGCCGGGCGGCTGTGCGGCGGCCTCGCGGCGGGCGCGCGCCTCGGCGTAGAGCTTGGCCGAGGAGCGGTTGACGCCGGTGCCCTCCCCGAGATGGGGGTCGTTGGGCTTCTCGACGATCATGAGCGTGGCGCTGACCACCAGGGCCACGATGAACACGATGCCGGCCGCGGTGAAGGCCAGGTCCAGCCGCAGCTGGTTCTCGGTCCCGCCGCTGGCGAGGACCGCGACGCCGCCGAAGGTCACGGCCGCGAGCACGGCGGACAGGATCAGGGGGCCCTTGACGTCGGCCCGGAAGCCGCCTCGCGAGCCCTTGCGCTGTGCCACTCGTCCTCCTCGTGAACCGGTGTCGTCGGCAGGTCGGGGCCTGCTGTGCGGTTGACCAGTCTACGCCGTTCCGGCGGGGGCCCGGCCCTGCCGGTCCTCGTGCCGCAGGCTCAGCGCGGCGAGCAGGTGGGTGACGCCGATGACCACCGCGGCGGCGCCCACCACGCCGAAGAGGGCCTTGGCGCCGAGATCGGCCACCAGCACGAGGCCCGTGGCGGCGAGGACCGTGACGAGCCCGGCGATGGTCCAGTCCCGGCCCAGCGGGAAGGTGGTGCGGGACGACAGCCCGAGCGCGAGCTCGGTGAGCCCGGCGACACCCATGACGAGCCCGGCGTAGAGCACGAGGCCGCCGGGGCTGTCCGCGCCGAGGACCGTGAGCACCCCGCCCACGGCGTAGAGCAGGCCGTAGGACTGCGGGCCCTGCCGGCTGCGGCCCAGGTCCACGTGCTCGTTGCCGTTGAGCCGCAGCTGCAGCAGGATGCTCGCCGCGCCCGTCAGCAGGAGGTAGAGGCCCACGCCCCAGACCACCACGCCCATCGACGGCTCCTGCCAGAAGATGGTCACGGCGGCGAAGCACAGGGCCACGAGCGCGCGCAGCAGCGTGGGCGCGAACAGGTCGCGGTGGATGCCGGTGCTCGGTTCGGGGTTCACGGTGAGGCCTTTCGGGGACGGCGCGGCGGGCAGGGCCCCGGTGCGGCGGCCGGGCGGGGCGGCCCGGGCGGGGCCCGCGGGCCACGGCACAGTCTAGCGAGCGGCCCCGGCTGCCCGTCCGGGCGCCGGTCCGGGCGCCGTGAGCACCCGGGCCAGCACCGCGAGGGCGTCCGGCAGGGCGTCGCCCTCCGGGGCGGCGCCGGTGGCGCCGAAGCCCACCACGACGCCGCGGCGCCCACCGCGCGCGCCCTCCGCCCAGTAGGAGCCCAGCGCGGCGACCCGCACGCCCGCCGCCGCGGCGCGGGCCACGACGTCCTGCTCCTCGAAGGCCACCTCCCCGGTGAACTCCAGGACCGCGTGCAGCCCGCCGTCCATGGGCACGGCCCGCACCCCGCGGACCCCGGCGAGCGCCGCGCCGAGCAGGTCCCGCCGGCGCCGGTACTCCCGCCGCATCCGGGCGGTGTGCCGGCGCAGCCCGCCGTCGGCGAGGAAGCGGGCCATCGCGTCCTGGGCCACCGCCGAGGCGGGGTTGCCGAGGTCGGTGCGCAGCCGCAGCAGCTCCTCCCGCAGGGCCGGCGGGGCGACCAGGTAGCCGACCCCCAGCCCCGGCGCGAGGACCTTGGTGAAGGAGCCGAGCGTGGCCACGTGCCCGCCGCTCCCGAGCCGCCGGCCCGGGGCGGGCGGGCGCGCCGCGGCGCCGGGCCCGTGGTCGAGGGCGGACAGCGCGGGGAGCGGCTCGCCGACGTAGCGCAGCTCCGAGTCGTAGTCGTCCTCCACGATCAGGGCGTCGTGGGCGCGGGCCCAGTCGAGCAGCTCGAGGCGGCGGGCCGCGGGCATCGAGGCCCCGAGGGGGTACTGGTGGCTGGGGGTCACCACCACGGCGTCGGGGGCCCGGTCGATCTCCCAGTCCCCCGACCACGCCCCCGACCACGCGCCGGACGGCAGCCGGGCGGGGTCGAGGCCGTGGTCGTCGATCGGCACGGGCAGCACCCGGTGGCCGAGCCGTTCCGGCACCCGGCGCAGGGAGGGGTATCCGGGGTCCTCCACGGCCACGCGCAGCGGGCGGCCGGCGAGGCCGCCCAGGGCGGCCAGCAGCAGCTGCAGCCCGTCCCGCGCCCCGGCCGTGACGAAGAGGTCCTGCGGGTCCCGGACCACGCCGCGCATCAGCCGCAGGTGCTCGGCGATCTGCTCGCGCAGCGCCTCGCCCTCGGCCGGGGCGCGGCC
>NZ_MKJW01000094.1:40766-41952 GCF_001942375.1 Kocuria sp. CNJ-770 | reverse complement strand
GGGGTGGAGATCAAGGCGGAGAACCAGACCCTCGCCACGGTCACCCTGCAGAACTACTTCCGCCTCTACGACAGGCTCTCCGGCATGACGGGCACCGCCGAGACCGAGGCCGCCGAGTTCATGAACACCTACGGGCTGGGCGTCGTGTCCATCGAGACCCACCGCCCGCTCGCCCGCGTGGACCGCCCCGACCTCGTCTACAAGAACGAGGTCGCCAAGTTCGCCGCCGTGGTCAAGGACATCGAGGAGCGCCACGCCAAGGGTCAGCCGGTCCTGGTGGGCACGGTGTCGGTCGAGAAGAGCGAGTACCTCTCCAAGCTGCTGGCCCAGCGCGGGGTCCGCCACGAGGTGCTCAACGCGAAGAACCACGCCCGCGAGGCCGCGATCGTCGCCCAGGCCGGTCGCCGGGGCGCCGTCACGGTGGCCACCAACATGGCCGGCCGCGGCACCGACATCATGCTCGGCGGCAACGCCGAGTTCAACGCGGTCGACCGGATGCGCGAGCGGGGCCTGGACCCCCAGCGCGACGCCGAGGAGTACGAGCGCGTCTGGCCCGAGGTGCTGGCCGCGTGCGAGGCCGAGACGAAGGCGGAGCACCAGGAGGTCGTCGAGGCCGGCGGCCTGTACGTGCTGGGCACCGAGCGGCACGAGTCCCGGCGCATCGACAACCAGCTGCGCGGGCGGTCCGGGCGCCAGGGCGACCCGGGCGAGTCGCGGTTCTACCTGTCGCTGGCCGACGACCTCATGCGCCTGTTCAACGCCGGCGCCGCCCAGCGGCTCATGGCAGGGGCCCCGGACGACACCGCGCTCGAGCACAAGATCGTCTCCCGGGCCATCGCCTCCGCGCAGAGCCAGGTGGAGGGCCGCAACGCCGAGCAGCGCAAGAACGTCCTGAAGTACGACGACGTCCTCAACCGCCAGCGCGAGGCCGTCTACCGGGACCGCCGCCGCGTTCTGGAGGGCGACGACCTGCAGGAGCAGATCGTCCAGTTCGTCGACGAGGTCGTCAGCTCCACGGTCGAGGACCGCACCGCGGTGGGCCATCCCGAGGACTGGGACCTCGAGGGGCTGTGGGAGTCGCTGCGCACGATCTACCCCGTGACCCTCACGGTCGACGAGGTCGTGGAGGAGGCCGGCGGGCGCACCCGCCTCACCGCCGAGTTCCTGCGCGAGCAGATCCTCTCCG
>NZ_MKJW01000094.1:0-40687 GCF_001942375.1 Kocuria sp. CNJ-770 | reverse complement strand
CCGCCTCGTCTACGCCCAGCGCGAGGACGAGGTCGGCCCGGAGGCCATGCGCAACCTGGAGCGGCGTGTGCTGCTCTCGGTCATCGGGCGCAAGTGGCCCGAGCACCTGTACGAGATGGACTACCTCAAGGAGGGCATCGGCCTGCGGGCCATGGCCCAGCGGGACCCGCTCGTGGAGTACCAGCGCGAGGGGTACGCGATGTTCCAGGAGATGATGGGGGCGATCCGCGAGGAGACGGTCTCCACGCTGTTCCGGATGGAGATCCGCCGTCAGCGCGTGGGCGCCGACGGCGGTCCCGTGGAGCTGCAGATCCCGCGCCAGCCCAGCTTCCTGCAGTACACCGCCCCGGCGAGACCGGCGGGACGCAGACCCGGGTGGAGCCGGCCCCCGCGGCGGTCCGGGCCGGCGCGGACGGAGCCGCCGGCGCGGACGGAGCCGACGGGGCGGCCGCCGCGGACGACGCGGCCCCGAACCGGGCCGGGCGCCGGGCCGCGCCCGGGCCGGCAGCGCAGAGACCGCGGAGGGCTGAGCGGAGCCGGGCGCACCGGGGCGGGGTCAGCCGACCTCGAGCTCGGTGACGCTCCAGCCCCGCCCCAGGCGCTCCACCCGCATGGCCACGGCCCGCCCGCGCCGCGGCTCGACCAGCACGAGGGCCACCTCGTAGACGCCGCGGTCCACCCGGCAGACCCGGCACCGGCGGACGTGCGGGTTGCGGTGCAGCTCCTGCAGCGAGGCCTTGCCCTCGAACTGCTCCTGCAGCAGCCGCAGCATGTCGGCCCGCTGCTGGAAGCGCTGCACGATCTCCGGGCTGGTCCACCGGCCCAGCTGCGCCGCCGGCCGGCTCCCGCCGAGCACCTCCACGGCCGCCTGGCCGATGGATCGGGCGAGCGCGGTGACCCGGCCCAGCTCGTCCTCGGCGGTGCCGCCGACCACGCGGGTGGCGCCCCAGGTGTAGCCGCCCGGGGCCGTGGGCGGCGCCGGGCGCTCCCGGCGGACCGGCGGCGCGGCCGGGGACGGCCGGGGAGCGAGCGCCCGGGCAACAGGATCGGAACCGGCGGCGGGTGCGTTCATGACGGGCCTCCTGGGAGCGGTGCGACGGTGGTCGGGGCGGAATGGTCAGGACGGAGTGTTCAAGCCGGAGTGGTCGGGACGGGGTGGTCGGGGCGGAGCGGTCAGTGGTCTCCGGTGCCCGGGACCACGAGCCGCTGACCGGGGAGCAGCAGGTGGGGCCCGTGCGGCAGGACGTGCCGGTTCAGCTCGTACCAGGCCGGCCAGGCGCGGTCGACCTCCGCGGCCGAGGCCCCGGGGCCGAGCTGCGCCGCCGCAAGGGACCACAGGGTGTCGCCGCGCAGGACGGTGACGGCGCCGTCGACCGTGCGCTCCGCCGGCGCCGGGTGCGCACCGGGGAATCGCGGTGCCTCCCCGGTCGAGGGCGCGGAGGGCGCGACCGGCACGACGGGCGGGGGGAGCGGCGCGGGGTGTGCCGCTCCGAGGTCGGCCGGTGCGGCGGACGGTTGCGTCGGTCCGTCCGGAACCGACGCGGAGGGCCCGTGCACCGCGGTGCCCCCGGACCAGAACGGGGAGGGCGCGTCGTCGGCGACCGCGCCCGGGGCCGCGACGAGCTGCAGCCCCAGGGCCGCGGCGGCGGCCCGGCGCAGCAGCGCCGGGGAGCAGCGCCCGCACAGCCGGCCCAGGCGCTCCCACCGGTGGTGCCCGGCCAGCACCGCGAGGACGGCGAGGGCGGCGGCCGCCGTCCAGACCAGCACCACGGCGCAGCCGAGGCCGGCCGCGGCGAGCCCGAGCAGCTGCTCGGGCTCCGCGGCGGCGGACCACGTGATCCCGCGGATCCCGCTGCTGCGCTCGCCGCCGGGAACCCCGCCGAGGAGGACGGCACCGCTGGCGGCGAGCGACAGGCCGAGGGCGGGAAGCAGCAGGGCCGGCCACAGCTCGGCCGCGGCGCGGGACGCGGAGCCCGCCGTGGCACCCCTGCGCGACGCTCGACCCGCACGACGGTTGCTTTCGTTTGATGCTGTTTGGTGTCGTTTGACACGTTTTGGTGTCATGGGGCATTGGTAGCACCGTCAGCGCCCGGGTGTAAAGGCCCCCACCTCCCGCGGTGCACAGGGAACTCCTTGACGGCCGTGCGGGGCGGTCCTAGGTTGAGGGCCTGCCCGGCCGGAGGTGCCGGATGCCGGAGGGAGGCCCGGGTGCGCTGGGAGCAGCTGTTCGCGGACATGGAGGCCCAGCTGGCCGCCGCGGGCCAGCAGGCGCTCGAGGCCGAGGCCGCAGAGCAGGCCCGCGCCGAGTACGCGCGGGTGCAGCTGGCGGACCGGCTGCGCCGGCGGCGCGGGGAACCGGTGCGGGCACTGCTGGCCGGCTCCGTCCCGGTCGAGGGACGGGTGCGGGCGCTGGGCGCCGGGTGGGTCGCTCTCGAGGACCGGGGGGCCGAGCACCTCGTGCCGCTGAGCGCGGTGCTGTGGTGGGAGTCCCTGGGCCGGGGATGGCAGCCGGCCGCGGACACCGTGACCGTGCGCCTGGGGCTGGCCCACGCGCTGCGGGCGCTCGCCCGGGGACGGGCGCGGGTGCGGATCCGGCTCACCGGCGGCGGCGCCCTGGGGGAGCTCGACGGGACCATCGACGGGGTGGGCGCCGACTTCGTGGACCTGGCCCTGCACCCGGACGACGACTACCGCAGGCGGGGCAGCGTGACCGCCTCGCGGGCGGTGCCGTTCTCGGCCCTGGTCTGCGTCTCCTCGCTCAGCGGAGAGTGAGCGCACCGCCGGAGCGGCGCCGCCCGGGGACTGGTCAGTCCAGGGAACCCGAGCGCACGGCCTCCGCGGTGCGCTCGTAGCCGCGGGCGATGTACTCCTCCAGCTTGGCCGTCTCCACCCGCCACTGACCACGCCCGCCCACCTGGATGGCCGGCAGCTCCCCGCTGCGCACCAGGGCTCTCGCCTGCGTGGCGGAGATGTTGAGGATCTCGGCCACGTCGGCCAGGGTCAGGAAGCGCTGCTGCGCCATGCTCCGCCTCCTCGCACGTCGTTGCTCGTCGGTCCCAGTCTGCCACCGAACGCCCGTCCCCGGGTGGCCGTCCACAAGGGGGGACGCACCCGTCCTGCTGGTCCGGAGCCCGTGCGGGACGGGCGCGGGCTGTCCCCAGTTGTGCACCGGGCTGTTCCGGTGCTCCTGCCGCACGGGCAGAATGTGGGCGACGAGCGCGGCGCGAGGGCCCGCCCACGCAGGAGGAAGGCGGTCGCCGATGAGCGGCACGGTCAGGGGCGCGGACGCCGCGTCGGCCCGGTTCAGGAAGCCGACCTGGAAGGATCCGCGGCTGCTCACCGGCCTGCTGCTCGTGCTGCTCTCCGTCGCCGGGGTCACCGCGGTGGTGACGGCCACCAACCGCACGGACCCCTATCTGGCCGCGGCCCGTGACCTCGAGGTCGGGCAGGCCGTGACCGAGGACGACGTCGTGGCCGTGGACGTCCGCCTCCAGGACGCCGCCGACCTGTACGTCCCCGCGGGCGCCGGCCCCGCCCCGGGCACGGTGGCGACGCAGCGGATCCCGCAGGGCCAGCTGCTGCCGGGAGCCGCCCTCGGCACGGCCGACCGGCTCGATCGCAAGCCGGTCGCGGTGCCCGTCGAGCACCCGCTGCCCGAGGACGCCGCGGCGGGCTCGCGCGTCGACGTGTGGGTCGCGGCCCAGAGGCCCTCCGGTCGCGGCCACGAGCCCGCGCGCCTGCTGCTGCCCGCCGCGGAGATCGCCTCGGTCTCCGCGGAGGAGACCGCGCTGGGGGCGGGCCGCGGCACGGTGGTGCACGTGCTCGTCGAGGACGGCCCGATGGAGGACGTCGTGGACGCCCTGGGCAACGACGCCCGGGTCACGCTCGTGTGGAACCCGGCGGGCGCGCCGTGACGGGTCTGCCGGTCATGGCCCTCGGGATCTCCACGTGGCCCCTGGTCGACGGCATCGAGCGGCTGCACGGGCCCGTCACGGTGGTCCGGCGCTGCCTGGACCTCACCGAGCTCCTCGCGGCGGCGAGGGCGGGCCTCGGCCGGGCCGCCCTCGTGGCGGAGGGCGCCGAGGAGCTGACCGCCAGCCTGCTGGAGCAGGTCCGGCTCGGCGGAGCCGTGCTGCTGGTGCTCGAGGGGCACGACCACCGCCGGCTCGCCGGGCTCGGCGCGGTGGTCGTCCCGGAACGAGCGGGTCCGGCCGACGCCGCGCGCCTGGTGGAGGAGGCGGTGGCCGCCGCGGCGGCCACCCCGAGTGCCGTCGCTACGCCGACGTCGCCGCGCACGCGCCGGAGCAGCAGGCCGACGGCAGGGAGCTCGCCGTCGTCGAGGCCGCCGACGGGCCGGTCAGCGGGCCCGAGTCCGCCCCGCCCGGCGCGGAGCCGCCGCGCCCGCCCCGGTCCGGGCGGATCGTGGCGGTGTGGGGTCCCACCGGAGCGCCCGGCCGCACGACCGTGGCGGTCAACCTCGCGGCGGAGCTCGCGCTGCTCGGCGAGGACGCGGCCCTGGCGGACGCCGACACCTACGGGCCCTCGGTGGCCGCCGCCCTGGGCATGCTGGACGAGGCGGCGGGGCTCGCCCAGGCCTGCCGCCTGGCCGACCAGGGCCGGCTCGACGGCCCCGCGCTGCGCCGGACCGCCGCCGACGTGGCGGTCGCGGGGCGGACCGTGCGGGTGCTCACCGGCCTCACCCGTCAGGACCGGTGGCCGGAGCTGCGCTCGGGAGCGGTGGCGACGGTCCTCGAGCGGTGCGCCCAGGAGTTCGGGACGACTGTCGTGGACTGCGGCTTCGCGCTCGAGGCCGACGAGGAGCTCACCGTGGACTCGATGGCGCCCCGCCGGCACGCGGCGGCGCTGACGGTGCTGGAACGGGCCGACGTGGTCGTGGCCGTGGGGGCGGCCGACGCCATCGGCGTGCCCCGGCTGGTCAAGGGTCTGTCCGACGTCGCCGCCGCGGCGCCGGGCGCCCGGCTCGTCGTCACGGTCAACAAGCTGCGCCGCTCCGCGGCGGGACGGGCCCCGGAGCTGGGGATCCGCGAGGCATGGGCCCGGTTCGGCTCCGGACCGGCCGTGGAGCACTTCGTGCCGTGGGACCCGGAGACCTTCGACGAGGCGCTGCTGGCGGGCGCGGTGCTGGCCGAGACCGCGGCCGGCTCGCCCGTGCGGGCGGCGCTGCGCCGGCTCGCCGCGGGGGTGCTCGCCGAGCCAGCGGACGCGGGCGGGGAACCGGTGGTGCGCGGTACTAGGCTGGGCGGCAGGATCGGGGCCTGGCTGCGCCGCTGATCCCGGAGGCACCGCCCGGTTCCTCCGCCCGCGACGACCGGAGACGACGTGGCGTTCACGGACCCCCTGAGGAACTGCGGGGACTTCGGTCCCGGCGACTACGAGTGGCTGCACCTGCTCGTGGGGGACTGGCAGCTCATCTCCGACCTCGCCTTCGGCGACCTCGTGCTGAGCTTCCCGGTGGACTACATCCCCTCCGCCGGCAGCGGCAACGGCCGCGGCATGCCCGCACCGGGCAGCCCCTTCCGGGTCCTCGCCCACGTCCGGCCGGCCACCGGCCCCACCGTCTTCCACCAGGACATGGTCGGGGAGCTGATGCCCGAGGAGCTCGCCGGGCCGCTGCGCGCGGCATGGGTGGGCCGGCGGATCGAGCTCCTGCGTGCGGGAGGGGACGGGCCGGCCTCGGCCGCCCAGGTCAAGATCGTCCCGCTCGTGCGCAACGGCCGCACCCTCGCCCTGCTGACCGTGCACACCGGGCGGCGGTCCGGGCAGGTGTCCTCCCTCCAGGAGGTCGTCTACCGAGAGGCCGCGGACGCGCTGCTGCGGATGGCCAACGAGGGCCTGTGGCCCGACTTCTCGGCGCCCACGGGCTCCCGCCGCGGCGCGCCGCGCGTCGGTGACGGCGCCATCCGGATCGACGCCGACGACCGGGTGGCCTACGTCTCGCCCAACGCCGAGTCCGCGCTGCGCCGGCTGGGGATCGACGGCGACCTGGTCGGCAAGCGCCTCATGGACGTCGTCCCGCCGGCACTGGGACCCGGCGTCGAACCGGACGAGACGCTCGCCCCGGTGCTCAGCGGGCGCACCGCCTGGCGCACCGAGGTGGAGGGCGCCCGGGTGAGCGTGAACTTCCGCTCCGTGCCCCTGCGGGACCGGTCGGGCCGGCTGGGCGCCGTGCTGCTGTGCCGCGACGTCACCGAGCTGCGCCGCCGGGACCTGGAGCTCGTGTCCAAGGACGCGACGGTCCGGGAGATCCACCACCGGGTCAAGAACAACCTCCAGACGGTCTCCGCCCTGCTGCGGCTGCAGGCCCGGCGGATGACCACCGACGAGGCCCGGCACGGGCTCGAGCAGGCCATGCGCCGCGTGGCGACGATCGCCATGGTGCACGAGACGCTGTCGCAAGGGTTCACGCAGAACGTGGACTTCGACGAGCTGATCGAGCGGCAGTTCCGGCTCGTCGCGGAGGTGGCCGCCCCGGAGCAGTCGGTGCGCACCCGGCTCATCGGGGAGTTCGGCGAGCTGCCGACCCGCCTGGCCACGCCCCTGGCCCTGGTCATCAACGAGCTGGTCACGAACGCGGTCGAGCACGGACTGGCCGGCCGGACCGGGACGGTGACCCTGGAGGCCTCCCGGGTGCCCGACGGAGAGGGCGCCGGCCAGCTGCTGGAGGTCGTGGTGAGCGACGACGGGGTGGGCATGGGCGCGGTCGTGCCCGAGGAGACCGGCGCGGCCGCGTTCCGGCGGGCGGACGTCGGGGAGGGCCTGGGGATGCAGATCGTGCGCACCCTCGTGGCCGGGGAACTGGGCGGGTCGATCCACTGGTCCCGGCGCCAGGGCGGCGGCACCGAGGTCACGGTGCGGGCCCGTCTCGACGACCAGCCCGGCCCCTGACGACGAAGGACCGGGACCCCGTGGGGTCCCGGTCCTCGGGTGCCGCGAACGTCCTCGTCGCGGGCGGGTGCCTCAGGAGGCGCGACGGGCGCGGGCGGCGCGGCGCTTGAGGGCGCGCCGCTCGTCCTCGCTCATCCCGCCCCAGACCCCGGCGTCCTGGCCGGACTCGAGGGCCCACTGGAGGCAGGTGTCCATCACGGGGCAGCTGCGGCACACGGCCTTCGCCTCCTCGATCTGGAGCAGAGCAGGTCCGGTGTTGCCCACGGGGAAGAACAGCTCGGGATCCTTCTCCAGGCATGCTGCGCGACTACGCCAATCCATGGTCAGCGATCGCTCCTTTCAAGGACGGGTCCCGGCGCACAGGGCAGAACGATCCTGCGGCAGGGGCGTCCGGGACAAGAGAAAAGGCCCACTCGCACGGGCCTTGTGAAGAACTGTCGTCCACCTTCCCACGCCGCGGGGTGGGGGACAAGGGGTTTGGGGCGCCGGTCACACCCGTATCGGTGAGGTCTTCCTCACAGCCGGTCCCGGGCGGGCCCGCCGGGGGCGTCCCCGCCGCCGCCCGGCGCACTATGGTGGCGGGGGAGCGCGGCAGTCCGCGCCCCGCGGCCCGGCCGGAAGGAGACCGTCACCATGTCCACCCCCTCCCCGGACGCGCGCCCGCGCGAGATCGCCGTGCTGTCCGGCATCGTGCTGCTGGAGGCCCTGGCCCTGGCCGTCGCCGGGCTCCGCCTGGTCTGGACGCTGCTCTTCGAGCAGCCCCTGACCGTGGGCGGGACGGTCTTCCTGGTGCTCGTGCTCCTCGGCGGCGCGCTGTGGCTGCTGCACGTCGGCCGCGGCCTGTGGCGCGGCTTCCGCTGGCCGCGGGCCGCGGCGCTGGTGGCCCAGCTGTTCGTGCTGGTGCTCGCCCTCCCGCTGCTCCAGGGCGGCCAGTGGGCGCTCGGCCTGGTCCTGGCCGTGCCGGCCGCCGTCGTGCTCCTCCTGCTGTTCCGCCCCACGGTGCTCGCCTGGACGAGCCGCACCGTGCGGTAGCACCGAGCCAGTAGAGTGGGAGCGCCCGAAACCGGCGCCGTCGTGCCCTGCCCCCGCCCGTGTCCCTGCCCGTCGAGAAGCTCCGAACAGGTGGTCTCCCCCGTGACTCCCCGCCGCGTCGTCATCGTCAGCCGCATCTTCGCCCCCGAGCCGGCTGCCGCGTCCTTCCGGCTGCGCGCCCTGGCGCGGGGCCTCACCGAGCGGGGTGCGCAAGTGCGCGTCCTCACCACGCGCCCGCCCGCGGGGACGGAGATCGAGCCCGAGCCCTATCCGGTGCGCCGCTGGCCCGTCCTGCGGGACCGGTTCGACTACGTGCGCGGCATCGTGCAGTACCTCAGCTTCGACGTCCCCGTGTTCTTCCGGCTGCTGCTCACCCGCGCCGACCTCGTGGTCAGCGAGCCGCCCCCCACCACGGGGATGGCCGTGCTCGCCGCCTCGGTGCTGCGGGGCCGGCCCTACATCTGGTACGCGCCGGACATCTGGACGACCGCCGCGGAGAAGATGGACGTCTCGCCGCTGGTCAAGAGGGCCATGCGGGTCATGGAGACGCTCGCGGCGCGGCGGGCCGCCGGTGTGCTCACCGTCTCGGAGGCCATGGGACGGGAGCTGCAGTCCGTCACCGGCGTCGCGTGGGAGAAGGTGCTCGTGGCCGAGAACGGCATCGACACCGACGTCTTCCGGCCCGACGGACCCGTGGCCGACCCCGGCGCCCCTACTTCGTCTACGCCGGGTCGATGTCCGAGTGGCAGGGCGCGGACGTGTTCGTCCGCGCCCTGCCGCGGGTCCTCCGCGCTCATCCGGACGCGCAGCTGCGCTTCTTCGGCCGCGGCTCCGACATCGACCGGGTCGAGGAGATCGCCGCCCGCACGGCCCCCGGCCACGTCGTCTTCGAGGGGCTGCGTCCTGCCGCCGAGACCGCCGAGTGGACCCGCGGGGCCGTGGCGGCCCTGGGTGCCGTGCTGCCGAACATCGGCTACGACTTCACCAAGCCCACCAAGATCTACGCGGCCGCCGCGTGCGGCACCCCCGTCGTCTACGCCGGGGCCGGCGTCGCCGCCGAGCTCGTGGAGGACAACGGCCTGGGCGCGGCCGTGGACCACGACGCGGACGCGGTGGCCGAGGCGATGATCGCGGCCCTGGACCGCCGGCGCGACCCGGCCCTCGCCGAGGAGAACGACCGGCTGCGGCGCCGGCGCGCGGACTGGGCGGCCGAGAACGCCTCCCTGGCGGCCTCCGGCCGCCTCGCCGCCGAGTGGCTGCTTCAGGGCTTCGCGGACTGATCAGGTACTTTGGTACGCAGCGCACGCCCGGCGCGCCCGTGCCCTCACCCCCCACCGGCCGGATGTCGACCGGGCCCACCAGGACCCCAATGTCAGGAGTATGCCCGTGAACGCAGATCTCGTCGTCGTAGGGTCGGGCCTTTTCGGCCTGACCGTGGCCGAGAGGGCCGCCAACGAGCTGGACCTCAACGTGGCCATCATCGACCGTCGCTCCCACATCGGGGGCAACGCCTACACGGAGAACGAGGAGCAGACCGGGATCGAGGTGCACCGCTACGGCGCCCACCTCTTCCACACCTCCAACGAGCGGGTCTGGGACTACGTCAACCGCTTCACCGACTTCACCGACTACGTGCACCGCGTCTACACGCGCCACCAGGACGAGGTCTTCCCCATGCCGATCAACCTCGGCACCATCAACCAGTTCTTCCGTGCGGCGTACTCGCCGGCGGAGGCGCGGGCGCTGATCCAGGAGCAGGCCGGGGAGCTCGCCGGGACGGACCCGCAGAACCTCAACGACAAGGGCATCCAGCTCATCGGCCGGCCCCTCTACGAGGCGTTCATCAAGCACTACACGGGCAAGCAGTGGCAGACCGACCCCAAGGACCTGCCCGCCTCGATCATCAACCGGCTGCCGGTGCGCTACACCTACGACAACCGGTACTTCAACGACAAGTACGAGGGCCTCCCGGTGGACGGCTACACCGCCTGGCTCGAGCGCATGGCGGACCACCCGAAGATCGACGTCCGCCTGGACACCGACTTCTTCGACGAGGGCCACGACTACTCCCGCTCCGCCGTCTCCGGGCAGGTGCCGGTCGTCTACACCGGCCCCGTGGACCGGTACTTCGACTACGCCGAGGGCGACCTCTCGTGGCGGACCATCGACCTGGAGCAGGAGGTCCTGCCGGTCGAGGACTTCCAGGGCGCGCCGGTGATGAACTACCCGGACGCCGACGTCCCCTTCACCCGGATCCTCGAGTTCCGTCACTTCTACCCGCAGCGCAACTACACCAAGGACGCCACGGTGATCATGCGGGAGTTCTCGCGCTTCGCGGAGAAGGGCGACGAGCCGTACTACCCGGTCAACACCTCCGTGGACCGCGAGAAGCTCCTGAAGTACCGGGACCTCGCCCGTGGCGAGGACAACGTCCTCTTCGGGGGCCGGCTCGGCACCTACAAGTACCTCGACATGCACATGGCCATCGGCGCCGCCCTGTCCATGGTCGACAACAAGCTCAAGCCCCACTTCACCGGCGGGGCCTCCATCGAGAGCGGGGGAGTGGACGCGTGACCGCGACGACCCAGGACATCAACCGGACCGGTACCGAGGACGTCAGCTACCGGGTGCTGCAGGAGCTCGTGTTCCCGGCGAAGGACCGGCTGCCGACCCAGCCCCTCTACATGGACACCCGGTCGGACACCGGCACGGCCGTGCCGTCGGAGGACGCCCTGCAGGGGGACCGGCAGATCGTGGTCAACGTGGCCTCGCAGCCCGCCGCCACGGACTCCCTGACCATCCTCGGCCGGCGCTCCCTGCGGGTGCACGCGCGCAACACGGTCTCCTTCGCCACCTACTTCAACGCGTTCCCGGCCAGCTACTGGCGGCACAACACCCACCTGCGCGAGGTCGTGCTCAGCGTGCGCACCTCCGGGCGGGGCTCCGTGACGGTCTACAGCTCCAACGCCCGCGGCGAGTCGGTGCCCGTGTCCGTGCACGAGGTCTCCGGCGACGAGCAGGTGACCGAGGCGGCGCTGCCGTTGAAGGCCTTCGCCGACGGCGGCTGGTACTGGTTCGACCTCGCGGCGGCGGACGAGAGCCTGACCCTGCTGGGGGCGCAGTGGCTGGGCGACGGCGCCGGCACGACCGAGGGCACGGTGACCCTGCAGATCACCACCATGAACAAGCCGTCCTACTGCCTGACGAACGCGCGGCTGCTGGTCGAGCAGCAGGAGAACCTGCCGCAGGTCAGCGAGGTCGTGATCGTCGACCAGGGCAATCAGAAGGTCGTCGAGGAACCCGGCTTCCGCGAGGTGCAGGATCGTTTCGACGGACGGCTGCGCGTGATCGACCAGGCCAACCTCGGCGGCGCAGGCGGCTTCGCGCGCGGGATGTACGAGGCCGTCAAGGCGGAGAGCACGTACGTGCTGCTCATGGACGACGACGTCGAGATCGAGCCGGAGGCCGTGCGCCGCGTCAGCGTGTTCGCGGACTACTGCAAGCGGCCCACCCTCGTGGGCGGGCACATGATCGACCTCCTGAACCCCACGAAGATCCACAACTTCGGTGAGGCCATGGACCCGTACAGCTTCCAGTACGCCCCCGCCGGGGACGGGGTGGAGACCGGTCACGACTTCCGCCGCAACAACCTGCGGGCGACGCCGTGGATGCACCGTCGGGTCGAGGTCGACTACAACGCGTGGTGGATGTGCCTGATCCCCACGCAGGTCATCCGCGAGATCGGCCTGGCCCTGCCCGTGTTCATCAAGTGGGACGACGTGGAGTACGGCATCCGCGCCAAGGCCGCGGGCTACCGCACGGTCTCCCTGCCCGGCGTGGCCGTGTGGCACCTCGCCTGGGCGGACAAGGACGACACGATCAGCTGGCAGGCCTACTTCCACAAGCGCAATCAGCTCGTGGCCGCCCTGCTGCACTCGCCGTTCGACCGCGGCGGGAGGTGCTCGCGCGCAACGGCGTCAAGGACCTGCGGCACGTGCTGTCCATGCAGTACTTCGCCGAGGAGGCTCGGGTGCTCGCGCTGCGGGACGTGCTGGCCGGGCCGGAGGCTCTGCACGAGCTGCTGCCGCAGCGGATCCGGGACGTGCGCAAGCTCATGACCCAGCACTCCGACGCCGTCTACGAGCAGGACCTGGACGCCTACCCCCAGGTCGCCGCGCCCAAGCCGGTCCGGGCCAAGCGCGTGAGCGCCCCGCACGGGCTGAAGGTCCTCACCTCCGCGGCGACCGCCGTGGCGCGCCACCTCGCCGTGGCCCCCAAGCAGCAGGCCGAGGAGCACCCGCAGGTGCACCTGCCCTACCAGGACGCCCGCTGGTGGCGGCTGACCCGCTACGACAGCGCCCTGGTGACGGCCTCCGACGGCACCGGCTACACCTGGTACAAGCGCTCTCCCAAGGACGCCCGCGCCCTGCTCGCCGAGTCCGTGCGCCTGCACGCCCAGCTGGCCCTGCGCTGGCCGGAGCTCTCGCGCCGCTACCGTGCGGCGATGCCCGACATCACGTCCATGGCGGCCTGGGAGGCCACCTTCCGCGAGCACTCGGAGACCGAGGCCTGATGGCGACAGCCACCGTGGTCCGCGCCCCGTCCCCCGGGACGGGCCTGCCGGCGGTCTTCCGGCAGCGGTACCTGCTGAAGCTGCTGGTCGACAAGGAACTGCAGATCCGCTACCGGGGGACGATCCTGGGCCTGCTGTGGTCCTACGTGAAGCCGGGCGTGCAGTTCGTGGTGTTCTACGTGGCGCTGGGCATCTTCCTGGGCCTGGAACGGGGGATGGAGAACTACGCGGTGTACCTGTTCTCCGGCATCATCCTGATCAACTTCTTCTCGGAGTCCTTTGGCAACGCCGCCCGCTCGATCGTGGCCAACGCGAGCCTGATCAAGAAGATCTACCTGCCCCGGCAGATGTTCCCGGTGGCCTCCGTGTGGGTCGCCGGGGTGCATCTGCTCCCGCAGCTGGTGGTGATGCTCGTCGCGTGCCTGATCGTGGGCTGGTCGCCCACGTGGATCGCCCTGCTGGCCATCCCCACGGCCCTGCTGATCGTGGGTCTGCTGGGCGCGGGCCTGGGTATGCTCTTCGGCGCGGCGAACGTGTTCTTCCGCGACGCCGAGAACTTCGTGGACCTGATCATCATGGTGAGCACCTGGTCCGCGCCGGTGCTCTACGCCTGGACCATGGTCCGCGACGTCCTGGGCCCGGTGTGGTTCGCCGGGTTCATGCTCAATCCCCTCACGGTCGCGGTCGAGCTGTCCCACGCGGCGTTCTGGCTGCCCACCACCACCCCCGGCGCCCACGAGGTCCCGCCGCACCTGTTCTCCCAGTGGACGCCCCTGGCCCTGTTGCTGGTAGTCGTCGTCATGGTCCTGGGCGACTGGGTGTTCCGCCGCCTCGAGGGCCGATTCGCGCAGGAGCTGTGACGATGAGTTCGAGATCCGTGCCCGGCCGCGCCGGGGTGCCCGGCGCGCCCGCCGTCGTGGCCGAGCACCTGGCCAAGGAGTTCTCCCTGCGCCACGCCCGGTCCCTCAAGGAGACGGTGGTGTGGCTCGCGAAGGGACGCCGCCAGGACATCTCCAACCGCTTCCGCGCGCTGGAGGACCTCAGCGTGCGCATCGACCCGGGGGAGAGCGTGGCACTGGTGGGGCTCAACGGTTCCGGCAAGTCGACGTTCCTCAAGCTGATCTCCGGCGTGATGAGCCCCGACGGCGGCACGCTGGAGGTCAACGGCCGCGTGGCCGGGCTGATCGAGGTCGGTGCCGGGTTCCACCCGGACCTCACCGGGCGGGACAACGTGTACCTCAACGGCGCGATTCTCGGCATGACCAGGGCCCAGATCGACGAGAGGTTCGACGAGATCGTGGCGTTCTCGGAGATCGAGCAGTTCATCGACACCGAGGTGAAGTTCTACTCGTCGGGCATGTACCTGCGTCTGGCGTTCGCCGTGGCCGTGTTCACGGACCCGGACATCTTCCTCATCGACGAGATCCTCTCGGTGGGCGACGAGCCCTTCCAGCGCAAGAGCCTGGGGCGGGTGCGGGAGCTGTCCGAGGAGGGCAAGACGCTGCTCGTCGTCAGCCACGACTTCGACGTGGTCCGCAAGGTCTGCGAGCGCGCCGTGTGGATCGAGCACGGCCGGGTCCGCAGCGACGGCCCGATCGACCGTGTGATCGAGGAGTTCCGGGCGGCGGAGAACGCCTGAGCCGCTGATCCGGACCCGGACAAGGGGCTCCCGCGCGCCGCCGGCGCACGGGAGCCCCTTCTCGGCTCAGCAGGCGGTGACCTCCCAGAGCTCCGCCTCGCCCACCGCGGCCACCAGTCCCAGGTTCGTCTCCGGGCGCTCGCCCAGGGTGTCGATCGGCAGGTACGGGCGGGCCCGGGGCGTATCGATCTCCAGGTACTGCCGGCCGAAGTCCAGGACGTAGTCGATGCTCTCGGACTGTGCCAGCTCGCAGGCCCGGGCGGGCTCCTCGGACGGCAGACCCGCGATGATCTCGGCGATCCGGCCGCCCTTCGGCCCGCCGATGTGGTACTGGGTCACCTCGGTGCCGGCCACGGCGTACGCCAGGGACCCCCCGTTCCAGGGGTTCACGAGGATGACGTCGTCCTCGTCGGTCCACCGCGGCAGCTGCTCCAGCAGCGCCTGCTCGTCCTCGGTGAGGATGCCGTCCGGGTTGTCCCAGCCGAAACGCGCCTGGGTGGCCAGGAGTGTGTCGCGCATGGTGCGCATCTGGGTGAGCGGCACGGACACGGCCACCAGGAGCACCGCCGTGCCCCCGGCGATGAGCTGCTGGGCGCGGCGGGTGCGCCGGCGCGGGGTCACGGCCGCCTCCACGCGGCTCCGGAGGAGTCCGACGAGGGCCGTCGCGCCGAGCGCGATCAGGGGCACGGCCAGGATCGGGAGGCTGGCCGCCAGCCGGAAGGAGTCCTGGTACCAGGAGCCCACGGCCCACTCCCGCCACGGGCCCTTGGGCGCGGAGGCGGCCACCACGTACAGGAGGACGACCAGGAACTGGGCCACCCCCAGCCAGCGCAGTTCGCGTCGCGCGACGGTCGCGCCGACCCCCAGGACGGTCAGGACCACCAGGAACCAGGGAATGTCCAGGCGTCCGTTCGTGGCGTAGAGCAGCGCCTCGCCGTAGGCGCCGGCGGGCGTGGTGTGCGCGAAGCGGATGAAGTCGGTCCCCAGGCTGTCCCACAGGTACGTCCACGCGTACACCGCCAGAGCCAGCAGCGCCACGAGCAGCAGGATCGGGCCCGGGCGCCGCGCCGCGACCGCTCGGCGGACCGCGCGCGACCAGACGACCAGGACCATGGGGATCAGCAGCACCAGCAGCAGCGTTCCCACGTTCGGGTGGGCCAGCAGCGCACCGCCCGTGACCACCAGCCAGCACAGGCCGGTGAAGACCAGCTGTGCGGGGGCGCGGTCGGTCTTCCCGGCCCGGGTGTCCGCATCCAGACCGAGCAGGGCCGCCAGGTAGGCCAGCGCCACCGGGGCCACGCTCAGTCCCAGCAGGTTGGGGAGGAGGGGGCCGAACTCCAGGATGGCGTACGGGAAGACGGCGAAGCCGGCCGAGGCGACACCGGCCACGGCCAGGGCCGCGGGGGACGGGCCCACCAGGGTGCGGGTGAGGAAGACGCACGACGCCGGCCACACCAGCGCGGCCACGACGAGCAGCACCACGTTGCTCGCCACCATCGGGCTCTGGTCCGCCAGCGGCCAGACCAGTCCGGCGAGCCCGTGCCACACCGCCGGGTAGACCGCCACCGCCTTCTCGGGGTCGACCATCCGGCCGAGGGTCAGCGACGAGGCGGAGGCGGTCTCCACGACGTAGCGGACGGCGTTGAGATGGAAGATGTTGTCGTAGCGCTGGGCGAAGCGGTCCGGCTCCAGGACCACGAACAGCAGCCGCCGAGCCAGCAGCGCCGCCCCCAGCACGAGACCCGCCACCACGCCGGTCCGGTACACCGCGGCCGGGGAGAGGCCGAAGAGCGCGCTGCTGTCCGCCCGGTCGCCGTCGGCCCGGTCGCCGTCCGCCGGCGTGCCCTGCCGTGCGGCGGCGCGCGTGCGGCGGAACAGCAGGCCCACCAGGCCCGCGAGCGCCCCGACGAGCAGCGTGAAGGCGCCCGTGCTGAGCAGGGAGAAGTCGAGGTCCGCCAGCTCCAGCACCACCCCGGCGGTGCCGATGACGGCCATGCTGTAGGCAGGAGCGGCCAGGAAGAACAGCGGCCTCAGATCGCGGACCAGGAGCTGGAGGACCAGCCCGGGGATCCACAGCAGGGCGACCACCAGCAGCAGCGCCGGGACATAGGGCAGCCAGTCACTCAACAACAGGGGGGTTCCTCTCCACGGCTCTCCCACGCCCACGGGGGGCCTGTGCTGCCGAGTCCTGCAGCGTGCGGCCCGATCGGGAAGGGGCGAGGGCGCGGGGGGAAGTACCGGATCAGTATATGCGGCGGTCACGACGGGGCCGGCCAGATCCACGGCCCCGCCTGTGCGAGAATGTTCCGGTGAGTCGTTCGTGGATCGTCATGCCCGTGTACAACGAGGCGGCCGTGGTGGGAGAGGTGCTGAGGGAGCTCCGCAGGACCTTCCCGCACGTCGTCTGCGTCGACGACGGATCTTCCGACGACTCCGCCCGCATCTGCGCCGAGGCCGGCGCCGTGGTCGTCCAGCACCCCATCAACCTGGGACAGGGCGCGGCCCTGCAGACCGGCTTCGAGTACGCCCTGCAGGACCCGGGGATGGACTGCGTGGTGACCTTCGACTCCGACGGCCAGCACCGTGTGGTCGACGCGTGGGACATGGTCGAGCGCATCCGCTCCGGAGAGGCGGAGGTCGTGCTCGGCTCCCGGTTCCTGGACCGGCGCACCCAGGTCTCCGCGCTCAAGCGCGTGGTGCTGCGCACCGCGGCGTTCTTCTCCAAGCTCTCCACGGGCATGGACCTCTCCGACGCGCACAACGGGCTGCGCGCCATCGACCGAGGCACGCTCTCGCGGATCCGGCTGACCCAGAACCGGATGGCCCACGCCTCCGAGATCGTCAACCAGCTCGCGGACATCCAGCCTCGCTGGGTCGAGCACCCGGTGCAGATCATCTACACGGACTACTCGAAGTCCAAGGGGCAGTCGTTGCTCAACGGCGTGAACATCCTCGCCGAGCTGTTCGTGAAGTAGCCCCCCGCACCGACCCGCCCGCACACCGCACCACCGAAGGGAAGAGCCGCCCCCCATGATCTACGCCGTGCAGATCCTGCTGGTCCTCGCCGTGGGCTACGGCGCGCTCGCGCTGATCCGCGGCGGCGCCAACGCCAAGCACCAGGCGATCCGCCGGGTCGTCGGCCTGGCCTTCTTCGTCTTCGCGGCCCTGTCCATCTTCTTCCCCGACCTGCTCACGGGCGTGGCCCAGTTCTTCGGCATCGGCCGCGGCACCGACCTGGTGCTCTACGGCTTCGTGGTGATCTTCATGATCACCCAGGCCACCTCCGCCCTGCGCAACCGGCAGCAGGAGGTCAACGTGACACGGCTGGCCCGGCACATCGCCGTGACCGAGGCGGAGCAGCCGTGGGCCCCTGCCCCGGCCCACGCCGGACGGGCCTCGGTGCAGACCTTCGCGGAGTCCTCCCCGGGGGAGCGCCCCGCCGGCTGACCCGCGCGGGTCAGGCCTCCCGCACCACCCGGGAGAGCAGGTCCGGCCGGTCGGTCATGACGCCGTCCACCCCCCCACGCCAGCAGCCGGCGCATGTCCTCCTCCCGGTCGATCGTCCACACGTCCACGCGGAGGCCGGCCTGCTGGGCGGCCCGCAGCAGCCGGGGCGTGAGGACCCGCAGCCCCAGGAGGGTGTCCGGCGGCTGCAGGCCCTGGAAGGGAAGGGCGTGGCGGTCCTGCCGCCCCAGCAGGCACAGGAGCCGGAAGGCCGCGAACTCGGTGACGGCGGCCGCCGTGGGGACCGCGCCGCCCGAGGCCCGGCGGAAGCGCCGGATCGAGGTGGTGCGGTTGGCCGCGACGAGCGTGCGGTCCTCGGCGCCCGCCGCACGGATGGTCCGCCAGACGACCTCCTCCGCACCGGGGCGGTTGCCCTTGAGCTCGATCGCCACCTGGTGGTCCGGGAAGGACGCGTACACCTCCGCCAGCGTGGGGACCCGCACCCCGCGGTCCCGCCACGGGAAGGTCTGCCCGTCGGGGGTGAACGCGTGCCCGGCGTCCAGGCGCTGCAGCTGCGCGGCGGGCAGCAGGGCGACGGCCCCGGTCCCGTCCGTCGTGCGGTCCACCGTCAGGTCGTGCATCAGCACGGCCGTGCCGTCGGCGCTGACCTGCACGTCGAGCTCCAGCACGACGTCGCCGAGGGCTGCGGCCGCCCGGAACGCCTCGAGGGTGTTCTCGGGCGCGACCTCGGCGCCGCCCCGGTGGGCGAAGGTCGTCGGCCAGTCCAGGGGCACGGGAGCCCTCGTGCCCGGTGTGGGGGAACCCACGTGCCGGACCAGGGCCGCGCCGGCGGCGCCGGTGAGCAGGTTGCCGGCGAAGGGGACGGCCGCGAGCAGCAGCGCCCGGGCCCGGGCGGCGACGCCGGGGCGGGTCCCGTGCTGCGCGGTGGTCACGTGGGTCACGGCGGTCCTTCCGGTCGACGGCGGCCATGGCCCGGGCCGCGCCGTGCTGGGGGCGCTGGGTGCGGACCTCGGACGGGGACGTCCGGTGCGGGGCACGTCCGCCCGCCCACCTTACGGCTCGCGCGGCGTGCGGCGCACGCCGGCGCGGGCGGTGGCGGCTCGCGGCCGCCCGACGGAGAGCCGCGCCGCCCAGGCCCGTTCCATGCACCTGCATGCTGCGACGCATTGTGCGTTCGCAGTCGGGAACAACGTCGCAGGTCAGCGCCGGCTGTCCACAGGGGACGGTCACGGGGTTGTGGCGGGTGCCGCCGTCTCGCCTATGTTCCTGTGCATGCGCTCCGGGGGGAGCGCTGCCGGTGCGCACCGCGCGCCGGGCACGCGCAGGGGGTCACATGGCGGCACTGCTCTCCGAGGACGCGCTCGGGCTCGTGGAGGCCGAGGTGCGCGAACTGATCCGGCGCCGGGGACTGGACCCGGTGCTGGAGCTGGAGCGGACGCGGGAGCTGGTGGACGCCGCGGTGCGTGACTACGACCAGCGCTCGGCGCGCGGGGTGCTGCCGGCCCTGACGGATCTGCAGGCCGCCCGCCGGGTGCTGCTGGACCTGGTGGCGGGGTTCGGGCCGCTGCAGCCGCTGCTGGACGACCCCCGGATCGAGGAGATCTGGATCAACGGCCCCGCGGAGGTCTACGCGGCCCGCGGCGGGGAGTCCGAGCTGACCAGCCTGGTGCTGACCGAGGCGCAGATCCGCAACCTGGTGGAGCGGATGCTGAAGTCCTCGGGCCGCCGGCTGGACCTCTCCTCCCCGTTCGTGGACGCGGCGCTGCCGGACGGGTCCCGGCTGCACGTGGTGATCCCGGACGTGACCCGCAGGCACTGGGCGGTGAACATCCGCAAGTTCGTGGCCCGGGCCCGCCGGCTCGACGACCTGGTGGAGCTGGGCTCGCTGCCGGCCCGCGCGGCGCGCTTCCTCGACGCGGCGGTGGCCGGCGGCCTGAACATCCTCGTCTCCGGTGCGACGCAGGCTGGGAAGACGACGCTCCTCAACTGCTTGTGCGCCTCGATCGGCCCGCGGGAACGGGTCGTGACCGTCGAGGAGATCTTCGAGCTGCAAGTGCCCCTGCGCGACGTCGTGGGCATGCAGTGCCGCCAGCCCAACCTCGAGGGCGCCGGTGAGATCCCCCTGCGGCGGCTGGTCAAGGAGGCGCTGCGGATGCGCCCGGACCGCCTCGTGGTGGGCGAGGTGCGGGAGGCGGAGAGCCTGGACATGCTCATCGCGCTCAACAGCGGGCTGCCCGGGATGTGCAGCCTGCACGCCAACTCGGCCCGGGACGCCGTGACGAAGATCTGCACCCTGCCGCTGCTCGCGGGGGAGAACATCAGCACGGGTTTCGTGGTGCCGACCGTGGCCTCGTGCTTCGACCTCGTGGTGCACTGCCACCGGGACGCCGACGGCCGCCGCCGCGTCACCGAGATCCTCGGCATCGGCAACCGGGTGGAGAACGGCGTGATCGAGACGTACCCGGTCTTCGCCGAGGGGGTCGACGGCCTGCGGGCGGTCGCCGCGGAGGCCCCGGCGGCATGGAAGTTCGAGCGGGCCGGGCACCGGGTGCGCGACCTGCTCGCCGAGGACGGACCCCGTGGGGGCGCCCCGTGAGCGCCGCGCTCGGCGTGCTGATGGGCGCGGGCGTGTTCCTGCTCTGGTGGTCCTGCTGGGCGGAGGAGGCGCCACGGGCGCCGCGGCGCCGACGGCCCGGGCGGCTGCGCGAGCTGCTCGTGCGCGCGGACCTGCCCCAAGTCAGCCCCGCGGGGCTGCTGGCGGCCTGCGCCGGGGCCGGGGCGCTGAGCGGCCTGCTCGTCGCCGCCGTCACCGGGGCGGCCGTCCTCGGGCTGTGCGCGGGCCTGCTCGGCGCCTGGCTCCCGGCAGCGGTCGTCCGGCACCGGGCCCGCAGCCGGGCCGCGGTGCTGCGGGAGGTGTGGCCCGACGTCGTCGACCACCTGCGCTCCGCGATCCGGGCGGGCATGTCCCTGCCGGAGGCGCTGATCCAGCTCCAGTACCGCGGCCCCGAGCCGGTGCGCCCGGCCTTCGCCCGCTTCGCCGCCGACTACCGGGCGTCGGGCCAGCTGCAGGGCTCGCTCACGCTCCTCAAGGACCGGCTGGCCGACCCGGTCGCGGACAACATCGTCGAGGCGCTGCGCGTGACCCGGGAGGTGGGCGGCACCGACCTCGGCAGGCTGCTCAGCACCCTCTCGGAGTTCCTGCGCGAGAACGCCCGCACCCGCGGCGAGCTGGAGGCCCGCCAGTCCTGGACCGTCAACGCCGCGCGCCTGGCCGTGGCGGCCCCGTGGATCGTGCTGCTGCTGATGGCCACCCAGCCCGCGGCCGTCCGCGCCTACGACACCCCGGCCGGTGCGCTCGTGCTGCTGGGCGGGCTGGTCGTGTCCGTGCTCGCCTACCGCCTGATGCTGCGGATCGGCGCGCTGCCCGAACCCGAGCGGGTGCTGCGATGAGCGCCTCCCCGGCCCTGCTGGTCCTCCTCGGCCTGCTGCTCGCCGCGGGCCTGTGGCTCGTGCTCACCGGGAGCCGGGCGACCGGCGGGCCGTCCTTCGCCGTGCGGATCTCCCCCCAGCTGCGCTCGGTCGAGGTCGAGTCCGCGCTGCTGGCCGGACCGGGGCTGCGCCGAGCCGGGACGCACGACCCCGCGAGCACGGTGCTGGGCTCCGTCGCCCGGGACCTGGCCCGGCGGCTGGTGCGGCACGCCGGCTCCTCGGCGCGGTTGGAGCGGCGGCTCGCGCGCGCCGGGTCCGCGGGCACGGCGGCCGACTTCCGCGCCGAGCAGCTGCTGTTCGCGACGGGGGGCCTGCTCCTGGGCGTCCTGCTGGGCCTGGCCGCCACCGCCCGCTGGGGCACGGGCGTCGGGGGCGTGGTGCTGGCCGCGGCGGCCACGGCGGCGGCCGGCCACCTGCTGCGCGACCACTTGCTGAGCCGGCGGATCCGGGCCCGGGAGGCGAGGATGCTCGCCGAGTTCCCCGCCGTGGCCGAGCTCATGGCCCTGTCCGTGGGGGCGGGCGAGAGCGCGGTGGGCTCGCTCGAGCGGGTGTGCCGGGTCGCGGAGGGCGAGCTCACGGCGGAGTTCCGCCAGGTGCTGGCCCAGACCCGGTCGGGGGCGGGCCTGGTGCACGCCCTGCAGGACTTCGCCGCGCGCACCCCGATCGCCCCGATCGGGCGGTTCGTCGACGGCATCGTCGTCGCGATCGAGCGCGGCACGCCCCTGGCCGACGTCCTGCGCGCCCAGGCCCAGGACGTGCGCGACCACGACAAGCGCGAGCTGATGGAGGCCGCCGGCCGCAAGGAGATCGCCATGATGGTCCCCCTGGTGTTCTTCGTGCTGCCGCTGACCGTCGTGTTCGCGGTGTACCCCGGGCTGGCCGTGCTGGAGCTCGGCTTCTGAGACCCCCACCGCGCCCGGCTCCGGGCGCCACCACCACGAGAGGACACTCCATGAAACACCTGCTCCGGCCGGCCGCGCTGCTCGGCCTGCTCGCCCTGCTCCGCACCGGCCTTCTCGACCGGCTCGCCACCGGGGACCCCGACCGCGGCGACGTGCCCGGCTGGGTCATGCTGACGCTGATGTCGGCGGTGCTCGTGGCCGGGCTGCTCCTCGTGGCGCAGCCGGCCCTGGAAGGGCTCTTCCAGGACGCCATGGCCCGGGTCAGCCAGAACTGAGCATGCGGCTCGCACGCCTGCTCCGGCCGCTGCGGGACCGGTTCCGGGGAGCCGGCGGAGCCGCGGCCGCGGATCGGGGCCACGCCGTGGTGGAGTACGTCATGGTGGCCGGTCTCGCGGCGATGATCTTCGCCGGCACCCTGCAGCTGGCGCTGGCCCTGCACGTGCGCAACACCCTCGTCGACGCCGCGGCGGCCGGGGCCCGGTACGGGACCCTGGCGGACCGGTCGCCCGAGGACGGGGTGGAGCGCACCCGCCGGATCGTCGCCGACGCCTCGGGCCCCGCTACGCCCAGGACGTCGCCGCCTCCCCCGTGACGGTGGGGGAGGTGCGGACGCTGGAGGTCCGCGTCGTCACCCCGCTGCCGGTGGTGGCGCTGTTCGGCCCGCCCGCCTCCCTGGAGGTGCGCGGCCATGCCGTGCTCGGCGGCTGAGCCGGGCCCCGCCGGCGGGCCGGGCCCGGCCGAGGACGAGGGCAGCGCGGTGGTCGAGTTCGTGGCGCTGGGGACGCTGCTGCTGGTCCCGGTCGTGTACTTCGTGCTCACGGTGGCCCAGGTCCAGGCCGGGGCGTTCGCGGTCGTGGCCGCCGCCCATCAGGGCTCCCAGGTGCTGGCCGGGGCGGAGCCGGGAGAGCTCGCCGCCGCCGACCTGTCCGCGGCGGCGCAGCTGGCGGCCGCGGACCAGGGCTTCGGACCCGAGCAGCTCGCCGTGCGGCTCGAGTGCTCCGACGGGAGCTGCACGGGCCCCGGCGCGGTCGCCACGGTGCACACCACCCTGGAGGTCCCGCTGCCCCTGGTGCCGGGCTTCACCGACCTGGAGGTCGCCGTGCTCACCTCCTCGGCCACGGTCGTGCCCGGGAGGTACGGGTGAGCGTGCCGGACGGGACCCCGGTCCGGGACCCGGAGGACGGCCCGGAGGACGGCCCGGACCGCGGGCAGGTCACCATCCTGGTGATCGGCTTCGCGGTGGTCTCCCTGCTGCTGACGGTGGTGGTCATGGGTGTCACGTCCGTCTACCTGGGGGAGCGGAAGCTGCAGGTGTTGGCCGACAACGCCGCGCTCGCCGCAGCGGACACGTTCGTGGCGCTGCGCCCCGGCGGGCCCGGCGCCCCGCCCAGTACCGTCCTGGACGACGACGCCGTGGCCGGGGCCGCCGCGAGCTACCTCGACACCGTGAGCGCCTGGACGGCCACCCCGGGCCTGGCCCTGGCCGCACCGACGGGCAGCCCGGACGGGCGCACCGCCGAGGTGACCCTGAGCGCCGTCGTGCACCCGCCGGTGGTCAACCTGCTGGTGCCCCAGGGCATCGCGATCACCGCCACCAGCGAGGCCCGTGCCCAGCTCGGGCGGTGAGCCGCGTCGCCTCCCGCAACGTGGTGGACGCGGCGGGCCACGGTTCTCAGCGGGCGAGAACGCCCCTGGCGCCGGGCGCCGCGCAGTTCCTACGCTGGCGGGCACCGGGGAGGACTCCCCGGACGGCACGCGCACCGTCCTGCCGGCACCGTCGTCGAAGGAGAAGGCCATGGACGCTCCCGTCCGCTCCGTCATCAGCCCCGGGCGCTACGTCCAGGGACCGGGCGCCATCGCACGCCTGGGAGAGTATCTCTCCGCCATCGGGCAGACCCCCCTCGTCGTGGCCGACGACGTCGTCTGGGGGTTCGTGGGCCACGACGTGGAGGCGTCCCTCACGCGGGCCGGGATGACGGCCACGCGCGAGACGTTCCACGGCATCCCCTCGGCCGGGGAGATCGACCGGCTCACCGCGGTCATCCGGAACACGGGCGCCGACGTGGCCGTGGCCGTGGGCGGCGGCAGCACGATCGACGCGGTCAAGGCCTCCGGGTACCTCGCCGGGATCCGGTGGGTCAGCGTGCCCACCGTCGCCTCCACCGACGCTCCCACCTCGGCGCTGGCGGTCGTCTACACCGACGAGGGCGTGTTCGAGGAGTACCGCTTCTTCCCCCGCAACCCCGACCTCGTCCTCGTCGACTCCCAGCTGGTGGCCAACGCGCCCGCGACCTTCCTGGCCGCCGGGGTCGGCGACGCCCTGGCCACCTGGCTGGAGGCCCGGGCCACCGCGGCCTCGGGGTCGCTGACCATGGCCGGGGGCACGGCCACCCTCACGGGCACCGCCCTGGCCCGGCTGAGCTGGGACGTGCTGTGGGAGAACGCCCTCGTGGCGATGGACGCCGCCCGGGACCACGTGGTGACCCCGGCGCTGGAGAAGGTCATCGAGGCCAACACCCTGCTCTCCGGACTCGGCTTCGAGTCGGGGGGCCTCGCGGCGGCCCACGCCGTCCACAACGGGCTGACCGCGGCACCGCAGACCCACGGCCTGGCCCACGGGCAGAAGGTCAACATCGGCTCGATCACCCAGCTGGTGCTGGAGGGGGCGCCGAGCGCGGAGATCGAGGACTTCATCGAGTTCACCACCCGGGTGGGGCTGCCCACCACGCTCACGGAGATCGGGCTGCGCCCGGAGGACACCGAGGAGATCCGGGCCGTGGCCCGGGCGGCGACCGTGGAGGGCGAGACCATCCACAGCATGCCCTTCGCCGTGCGGGCGGAGGACGTCGCCGCGGCGCTGACCTCGATCGAGCGACTGGGCCGGCGGGTGCGCGAGCGCGCCGGCCTGCCCGAGCCGCAGCCCTACCGCCACGCCCACTAGCCACCGGCCCGGGCGCCCGGTCCGGCACCGGCCCCGGCGGACTCAGAAACCGCCGGGCAGGACCGCCCGGCGGTCGAACTCCTCGGTGACGGACACGGCGCCGGCCTCGTCGAGCAGGGTGACGGCGCCGGGACCCCCGTGCTCGCCCGCGGGGATCGCGGCGCCGACGTCGGCCACGACGTTCTCCAGGCTCGCCCCGGCGGCCACCCGCACGCCGTCCAGCAGCACCGAGTGGCGGACCGTGGCGCCCTCCTCGACCACCACGCCGGGACCCAGCACGGAGTGCTCCACGGTGCCGCGCACCGTCGAGCCCGCCGCCACCATGGACCGGCGCACGTCGGCGCTGGCCTCGATCCGGGCGGGCACCAGCTGTGGCTGGGCCGAGAGGATCGGCCAGTCCGGGTCGTCGAGGGTCACCCCCTCGCCGTCGAGCACCTGCAGGTGCGCCGTCCAGTAGGACTGAATGGTGCCCAGGTCCATCCAGTACCCCTCCAGGCGGTGCTCCACCACGGTGCGGTGGGCCACGAACCACGGCACGAGGTCGTTGCCGTAGTCCTCGAGCTGGCCCTCCTGCTCGTGCAGCTCCTCCAGGGCCGCCAGCAGCTGCTGCGCGTCGTAGAGGAACATCTCACCGGCCACCAGCTGCCCCTCCGGCCGTTCGGGCTTGTAGTCGAAGCCGGTCACGCACCCGTCGTCGTCGACCTGCACCACCCCGTAGCGGAGGTGTCCTCGTCCACGACCGTGGTGACCATGGTCAGGTCCGCGCTCCGCTGCAGGTGGGTGTCCACGACGTCGAGGAAGTTGATCGTGTACAGGTGGTCTGCGCTGAGCACCAGGACGAGGTCCGGGGCGAAGTCCCGGATGAGGTCCTTCTGCCGGTAGATGGAGTCCGCGTTGCCCTCGGCGAAGCCTCGTCCTCGGTGCCCTCGTACGGGGGCAGGACCTGCAGACCGCCGTGCGTGCGGTCGAGGTCCCAGGGGCGGCCGTTGGCCAGGTGCCGGTTGAGGCTGTGGGGCAGGTACTGCTGCACCACCCACACGTCGGAGATGTGGGAGTGCGCCAGATTGGACAGCGCGACGTCGACCAGCCGGTAGGTGCCGGCCACGGGCAGCGCCGGCTTGACCTTCTTCTCGGTCAGCGCGGCGAGGCGGGAGCCCTTCCCGCCGGCGAGCACGAGGGCCAGGGTCCGGGGAATGCGCATGGTGCGTCCTCTCTCTCGGCTTCATCCTGCCAGAGGGGCGGCCTCCTGGCCCGGGGCAATTTGCCCCCATGCGATAATCTTGGCTTCCATGGCCTCCCTTGACTTCCCGGCAGAGATCTCCGCCCTCCGTTCCACGTTCGCCTCCATCGAGGCCGTGAGCGATGTCGACGCGATCCGGCGGGACATCGCCGAGCTCTCGCAGCAGGCGACCGCCCCGGACCTGTGGGACGATCCCGCCGTGGCGCAGAAGATCACCTCCAAGCTCTCCCACAAGCAGTCCGATCTCGAGCGGCTCGAGAAGCTGGGCGGCCGGATCGACGACATCGAGGTCATGGTGCAGCTGGCCGCCGAGGAGGACGACCCGGAGACCTTGGAGCTGGCCGTGGAGGAGCTCGCGTCGGTCAAGCAGGCGCTCTCCCAGCTCGAGGTGCAGACCCTGCTGTCCGGGGAGTACGACGAGCGCGAGGCCGTGGTGACCATCCGCTCCGGCGCCGGCGGGGTGGACGCGGCCGACTTCGCCGAGATGCTGATGCGGATGTACCTGCGCTGGGCCGAGCGCCACGGCTACCCGACCACGGTCCTGGACACTCCTACGCGGAGGAGGCGGGCCTGAAGTCCGCCACGTTCGAGGTGAAGGCGCCCTACGCGTTCGGCACCCTCTCCGTGGAGGCCGGCACGCACCGGCTCGTGCGGATCTCCCCGTTCGACAACCAGGGCCGGCGCCAGACCTCCTTCGCGGCCGTGGAGGTCATCCCGCTCATCGAGCAGGACGACTCGATCGAGATCCCCGAGGCCGAGATCAAGGTCGACGTGTTCCGCTCCTCGGGCCCGGGCGGCCAGTCCGTGAACACCACCGACTCCGCGGTGCGGATGACCCACCTCCCCACGGGCATCGTGGTGTCCATGCAGAACGAGAAGTCGCAGATCCAGAACCGCGCCGCCGCGCTGCGCGTGCTCCAGTCCCGTCTGCTGCTGCAGCGCCAGGAGGAGGAGAGCGCCAAGAAGAAGGAGCTCGCCGGTGACGTCAAGGCGTCCTGGGGGGACCAGATGCGGTCCTACGTGCTCAACCCGTACCAGATGGTCAAGGACCTGCGGACGAACCACGAGGAGGGCAACCCCTCCGCGATCTTCGACGGCGCGATCGACGGCTTCGTCGACGCCGGCATCCGCTGGCGGGCCGACCAGCGGCACGCGCCCGCGGACGCCTGAGCCCGCCGGGTCCACGCCGGGCGGATCTGCGCCCGCCGAGGCCACGCTCCGAGGGGGCCGGCTGAGCCCGTGCTCCCGCAGGACGGAGGAGCACGGCCGGTCGACGGGCCGGCCGTGCTCCTCCCGTCAGCGGCGCAGGAAGCGGGCCACCGCCCGGCCGGGCAGGACCCGCCCGGCGGCGACGGCCGGCGGGTCCTCCGGCGCCTCCGGCGCCGGGTAGAGCTCCTCCGCCTCCCGCAGCTTCGTGCGGTGCAGCCGGTCGGCGGTCTCCGGGAACGACGACGAGCGCGCGGGCGGCCGCGCCGTGCGGTCGCCGGCCGGGGTGACGGACCAGCCGGTGCCGGCGTCGAGCAGGGACTGGTGCTTGACCCGGTAGTAGTCCGCACTCACCTCCAGCGCCGTGCCCGCGGCCCCGCACGCGGCGGCCAGCAGGTGGAAGTGGAACCGCGAGGTCAGCCACGTCTGGCCGGCGCGGGCGGGGAAGCCCTCCTGCCACACCCGGGTGAAGGGCACGAAGTGCTCCTCGGGGATCAGGTCCGCCAGGCGTTCGAAGGCCGCGCGGTCCGCGCCGGGGATCGCCTCGAGGTAGCGCACGGTCCGGCCCGCCAGCTCGGGGCCCGTGAGGGCGGAGCGGACGGCGGCCACCGCGTCGTCCAGGACGCCGGGATCGGCCATGTCGCTCTGCAGGCACACCCACACGTCGCCCTCCGCAGCGGGCGCCTCGGACGGTCCGGCCCGGAACCCGGCCACGTCGGGCAGCCCGAGGAAGGCGTCGTCGGGCGCCTGCCGGGCCCGGGACAGCTGCGCGCTGGGGGCGTCCCGGACGGTGACGTGGTCGAAGGCGGCGAGCGCCTCGCGCAGGGCCTCCGTGTCCGCGGCGGTGTCCGCGGCCGGGGTCAGGCCCAGGCCGGTGGCCGCCAGCCGCGCGCCGGAGAGCTCGCTCAGCCGCCGCGCCGCGCGCAGCAGGCGGGCGTGGTGCGGCCAGATGGCGTTGAGGTAGCCGCCCCCGATCAGGTGCACCGATCCCGCCCGCCGGGCGCGAGCAGGCCGAGGTCGTAGCGCGGGGAGCCCAGGGAGGTCACCACCCGGTCCACGTGGGCGTCCGCGGCGGCCGGGTCCATCCCGGTCGTCTCGAAGACGAGCCGCCAGAGGGTGTCCGTGGTCCGCAGCCGCGGGTGCAGGCCGCCGAAGAGGTGGGACGCCAGCCCGGGGTGGGGGCAGTCGAGCCAGACCTCGGCGTCGGGCCGGGTGCGGGCGAGGAAGCGCAGCCACGAGGCGGCGATGAACTCGTCGCCGAAGTTCGGGTGACCGCTCGTGCCGACGAGGTAGAGGATGTCCGCGGCCGGGGACGGCGCGGAGGGGGCGATGTCCAGCATTGGCCCAGCGTACCGGGTGCCCGGGGCGCGACCTGGGACGACGCCGGGTCCCGGCGCCGAACGGCGGGGGCCCGGCGCGGACGGCGCCGGGGGAGGGCCGGTGGCGTAGGATGGAGGACCGGCCGCGCGCCCCGGTGCGCGGCCGCGTTCCGTCCGCACCGTTCCCGAGGGAGGAGGCCCATGGCCACGAAGGACACCGGCCGCCAGGTCGTCGCGAACAACAAGAAGGCCCGGCACGACTACCACGTCCTCGACACCTACGAGGCCGGTCTCGCCCTCATGGGCACGGAGGTGAAGTCGCTGCGGATGGGCCGCGCGTCGCTCGTGGACGGGTTCTGCCAGTTCACCGACGGCGAGCTGTGGCTCGAGGGCGTGCACATCCCCGAGTACCTCCAGGGGTCCTGGACGAACCACTCCGCCCGGCGGCGCCGGAAGCTGCTGCTGCACCGCAGCGAGATGGACAAGATCGAGCAGAAGGTCCGGGAGACGGGCTTCACGATCGTGCCGCTGTCCCTCTACTTCGTGGACGGCAAACGGGTCAAGGTGGAGATCGCCGTGGCCAAGGGCAAGAGGGAGTACGACAAGCGCCAGGCCCTGCGGGAGAAGCAGGACAACCGGGAGGCCCAGCGGGCCATGCGGTACAAGAACCTGGGCTGAGCTCCGGCACCCAGTCCTTGCACGCCCACATACCGCGCGGTAGACTGGGACATCCCGCTGCGGCGGGGTGCTTGGAAACAGAATACGGGGATGATCGGTTTCGACGATGTGAGTTGAGACAGGGGAAGCGGGTCGAGGACGCAGAGTTATCTCGTAAACGCTCTCTGTAAAACAATAGTTGCCAATTCCAACAGCAACGCCACCGCAAAGTCTGACCTCGCGCTCGCCGCGTAACCAGACTTAGGTGACTGTCAGCCCGGGTTCGCCTTCGACCCGGGGCCTGGCATCAGCTAGAAGGCCACTGCTCCAGCCGTTCGTCGCGGGCGTCTGGAGAACACTTGCGCGACTGAGTCCGTCGGCCACGGGTCTGCACGAGGGCCGGGACTGAGAAAACGCCACGCAGACTGCACCCGGAGAAGCCCTGACAAAGCTGCATCGGACGGGGGTTCAATTCCCCCCATCTCCACGATTCCCCGACCGGGGAGCGCCGCGAGGCGCTCCCCGGTTTTTTCGTGCCCGGAGCTCCTGCGCCGGCGGGCCGGGGGAGGGTCCCGGGGCCGGGCGCCCGGCTCGTGGCCGGCCCGGGAGATGGGCGGCGACCGGGGGCGGTGTGACAAGCTGGAGGTGTACCGCCGACGACCGAAAGGGCAACGCCATGAGCCAGAACGACAACACGCCAGACCAGGGCGGCACGGGTGCCGGCGGGTCGTCGAGCTACGGCGGCCAGGGCGGGCCCGAGTACGGCCAGCGCATCGAGGGCGCCCCCTCCGGGCCGTCCTACGAGGCGCCGCGCTACGGTCAGGGCGGGGACCAGTACTCGTCCCCGCAGTACGGCCAGGGCCAGTACGGCCAGGGCCAGCAGGGCCAGTACGGCGGGGACAGTACGGCCAGGGCCAGTACGGCCAGGGCCAGCAGGGCCAGTACGGACAGGGTCCGTACGGCGCCGGTCAGTACGGTCAGGACCAGTACTCCCAGGGGCAGTACGGCGGCCAGGGCTATCCCGCCCAGTACCAGCAGGGCCAGGGCTACCCGGGGCAGCAGGGCCAGTACGACATGGGCCAGTACGGCGGGGGTGCGAAGCCGCAGGGCACGGGCCTGGGCATCGCCGCCCTCATCCTGGGCATCGTGTCCCTGCTGACCTGTTGGTTCGTGCTGGGCCTCGTGCCCGGGCTCGTGGGCCTGGTGCTCGGCATCGTGGCCGTGCG
Source organism: Kocuria sp. CNJ-770 (assembly GCF_001942375.1). NCBI lineage: Bacteria > Bacillati > Actinomycetota > Actinomycetes > Micrococcales > Micrococcaceae > Kocuria > Kocuria sp. CNJ-770. The sequence goes on along the minus strand of NZ_MKJW01000094.1, from coordinate 10,092 downwards.
CAAGCTCGGCCGCACGCCGGGGGCGTCCAAGGCGGTGCCGATCATCGGCATCGTGCTCAGCGTCCTGGGCATCCTGGCGAGCATCTTCTTCCTGGTGATCTTCGGGGCGCTGTTCGGGGAGATCGGCCCGGCGATGGAGGCCTGCAACCAGTACTCGTCGGACCCGACCGCCTTCCAGCAGTGCATCGAGCGCGAGATGGGACTCACCACCCAGAACCTCTGAGCGCCGCCGAGGACGCGTGGGGCCCGCACCGACCGGTGCGGGCCCCATGCGTTCCCGTGCCGGAGCGCCCGGCACCGCACCGCGGGCGGACACCGGGCTCCGCCGGGCACGGCGGAGCGGACCCGGGGACGGGGGTCAGGAGGCGGGCGTGAGCAGCTCCAGCACCTCGTCGTGCAGCAGGCCGTTGCTGGCCAGCGCGCTGCCGCCGAAGGGGCCGGGCTCGCCCTCGAGGGAGGTGAAGCGGCCGCCGGCCTCCTCGACCACGGGCACGAGCGCGGCCATGTCGTGCAGGTTCAGCTCGGGCTCGCACGCGATGTCCACCGCGCCCTCGGCGAGCAGGCAGTAGGACCAGAAGTCGCCGTAGGCCCGCGTCCGCCACACCTCGTCGGTGAGCTCGAGGAAGCGGTCCCGCACCCCGCGGTCCCGCCACCCGGTCAGGGAGGAGTAGGACAGGGAGGCGTCGGAGAGCCGCCCGACCTGCGAGACCCGGATGCGCTGGGCGTTGGCCAGGGACTTGCCGGTGAACGCCCCGGTCCCGGACGCGGCCCACCAGCGGCGCCCGAGCGCGGGCGCGGAGACCACCCCGACCACGGGCCGGCCCTCGTCGACGAGGGCGATCAGCGTGGCCCAGACCGGCACGCCGCGCACGAAGTTCTTGGTGCCGTCGATCGGGTCCACGACCCACTGGCGGGCCCCGTTGCCGGTGGTGCCGAACTCCTCGCCGATGACGGCGTCCCGGTTGCGCGTGCGCCCCAGCTGGGCGCGGATCAGCTGCTCGGCCTCGCGGTCGGCGTCCGTGACCGGGGTCAGGTCGGGCTTGGTCTCCACCGTCAGGTCCTGGGCCTTGAACCGGCGCATGGTCAGACGGTCCACGGCGTCGGCCAGGATGTGGGCGAGGCGGAGGTCGTCGGTGTAGTTGCTGGGGCTGCGCATTGCTCCAACCTACCCCGAACCGGTACCGTGCCCGGCCGGCCCGGCCGCCGGCTCACTGGATGCCGAGCTCCTTGTCCTCCCGGGACTCGCCCGGGCGCTCCCCGGCGCCGAGCAGCCGGCGCAGCGAGGCCAGCCGGGACCCGCCCGCGTCCCCGGCCCGGCCCTGTGCCACCCAGTCGTCCAGCGCGCAGCCCGGCGAGGCCTCGGTGTGGCGGCAGCCCTTGGGGCACTCGGCGATCGCCTCGGCGAGCTCGTCGAAGGACTCCACGATGCGGTCGGGGTCCACGTGGGCGAGGCCGAAGGAGCGGATGCCGGGGGTGTCGATGATCCAGGACCCGGGGGAGGCGTCCTCGATCCTCAGGGCCAGGGCCGACGACGACGTGTGCCGGCCCCGCCCGGTCACCGCGTTCACCCCGCCGGTCGCCCGGTCCGCGCCCGTGAGGGCGTTCACGAGGGTGGACTTGCCGACCCCCGAGTGCCCGAGGAGCACCGAGACGTGGCCGTCGAGCCGCGCGCGCAGGGCCTCCACGAGGGCGCGGTCGAGGGGCAGCGTGGCCCCGCCGTCGTCGGCCGCGGCGTCCCGCGCGGGACCGGAGACGAGCACGGGCAGCTCCAGGGCGGTGTAGTGGGAGATCAGCTCGGCGGGGTCGCGCAGGTCCGTCTTGGTGATGCACAGGATCGGCTCGATCCCGGCGTCGTAGGCGGCCACCAGGGAGCGGTCGATGAAGCCGGTGCGCGGCTCGGGGTTGGCGGCGGCGACCACGATCACGAGCTGGTCGGCGTTGGCGACCACCACGCGCTCGACCGGGTCGGTGTCGTCGGCGCTGCGCCGCAGCACCGTGGCGCGCTCCTCGATCCGCACGAGGCGGGCCAGGCTGTCCGGGGCGCCGCTGACGTCCCCGACGAGGCCGACGAGGTCCCCGGCGACCACGGGCCGGCGGTGCAGCTCCTTGGCGCGCACCGCCACGACCAGCCGTTCACGGTCGGTGTCCTCGTCGAGGACCGCGGTGTAGCGGCCGCGGTCCACCGTGACGATGCGGCCGGTCACGGCGTCCCGGTGCGCCGGGCGGTCCTTGGTGCGGGGCCGGGAGCCGGACTTGTTCGGGCGGACGCGGACGTCCGACTCGTCCCAGTCGCGCCGGGCGGAGTCCCTACGCGCCACGGCCGGTCCCCAGGAGCCCGGACCACAGCCGCGGGAACTCGGGCAGGGTCTTGGCGGTGGTCCCGATGTTCTCCACGCGCACCCCGGGCACCACCAGGCCGATCACGGCCCCGGCGGTGGCCATCCGGTGGTCCTCGTAGCTGCGGAACGTGCCGCCGTGCAGCGGGGCCGGCCGGATCAGCAGGCCGTCCTCGGTCTCCTCGGCGTCGCCGCCGAGCCGGTTGATCTCGGCCACGAGCGCCGCGAGCCGGTCCGTCTCGTGGCCGCGCAGGTGGGCGATGCCGCGCAGCCGGGACGGGGTGGTGGCCACGGCGCACACGGCGGCGACGGTGGGGGCCAGCTCCCCGGCCTCGCCCAGGTCCAGGTCCACGCCGGTGACCACCGGGGGGCCGGTGACCGAGAAGGTCCCGTCCGCGAGCTCCACCTCGGCGCCGAAGGCGGGCAGGATGTGCTTCCAGTGGTCCCCGCCCTGGGTGGTGTGCCCGGGCCAGCGCGGCACGGAGACCCGTCCGCCGGTGACCACGGCCGCGGCGAGGAAGGGGCCGGCGTTGGAGAGGTCCTGCTCGATGGTGACGTCGAAGGCCCGGACCGGGCCGGGGGCCACCCGCCACTGCTCCGGCACGGAGTCGTCCACCGTGACCCCGAGCCCGCGCAGCACCGCCACGGTCATCTCGACGTGCGGCATGGAGGGCACGCCGCGCCCGTCCGCGCCCCGGTGGCGCAGCAGCAGCCCGTCGTCGAAGCGCGCCCCGGCGAGCAGGAGGGCGGAGACGAACTGGCTCGAGCCGGTCGCGTCGATCTCGAGCTCCCCGCCGGGCACCCCGCCCGTCCCGTGCACGGTGAAGGGCAGTCGGCCGCGGCCGCCGTCCTCGACCCGCAGACCGAGCGCCCGCAGGGCGTCGACCACCGGGCCCATCGGGCGCACCCGGGCGCCCGGATCGCCGTCGAAGGTCACCGGGCGGCGGCCCAGGGCCGCCACGGGCGGGACGAAGCGCATCACGGTCCCGGCGAGCCCGCAGTCGACGGCGACGGGGTCGGCGGCCTCCCAGGAGGCGGGCTGCACGAGGAGGTCGGGGCCGAAGTCACCGTCCCCGGGCACCTCCTCGACGCCGGCCCCGAGGGCGCGCAGGGCCTGCACCATGAGCCGGGAGTCGCGGGAGTGCAGCGGGGAGCGCAGGCGGCACGGGCCGTCCGCGAGGGCGGCGAGAAGCAGGTACCGATTGGTGAGGGACTTGGAGCCCGGCACCGTCAGCTCGGCGACGACCGGGCGGTCGCCCACGAACGGAGCCGGCCACAGCTCGTGCTGCTGGGCCGGCTCCGGCACGTCGGGCGGGATTGCGGGCACGGGGGCCTCGGACGGGATCACGACGGCGGGACCCCGGCTCAGCTGTGCTTGACGGCGTGCTGGAGCGTCTTCTCGGCCTTGGCGACCTGCTTCTGGGTGTCCTTGCCCAGCTTGGAGGCGTTCTTCTTGACGTCGCCGGCGAGGTGCTCGGCGCGCCACAGCAGGGAGGGGTTGCCCTCGGTGTCCACGGCGGCGAGCATGACGGCGCCGACGAGGGAGGCGTTCTTGAAGGCGGTCGCCCGGCGGGCGGCCTTCTGCTCCGGGGTGTCCGCCTCGGCGGCGCGGTAGTCGGCGTAGGCGTTGAGCGCGGTGGTGGTCACCAGCACCCCGGCGGACAGGCGCGGCAGCCGGCCCAGGCCGAACAGCACGGCGGCGCCGACCTGTGCGGCGGCGAGCCCCTGGGCGACCACGGCCGGGTTCTGCAGCACGGGCCCGGCCTGCGGGAAGGCCTTGGCCGCCGCGGAGGCGGCGGGGGCGAGGTGCTCGGCGGCGCGGGACGAGTTGCGGAAGCTCTCGACACCGTTGGCGACGTAACCGGTGGCCAGCAGCGGGCGGGCGATGCGACGGACGATGCTCATGGGTTCCTCCTGGGCGGCAGGCGTGACCGCGGGGCGTGGTCGGACGGGTACTGGTGCGGCGGACGGCGCCGCCTCACCCATCCTAGCCACGGGGGCCGGGGCAGGGGCGAGCCGCGACCCGCCGCGACGGGGAATACGCGCGCCCGTGACCTCCGTTGTGCAGGAGGACGGCGAGCGGGCCGTCCCGCCGCAGCAGGACCGCCGGAGCTTCGGCGGCACGCGCGACGTCCAGCGAGCGCACCGGCACGGCCGGGGAGAGGAGCAGCCATCAGCACCGCCGCCAGCACCCTCGCCCCGGCCCCGGCCGGCCGGCGGATCCCCGTAGACTGGTCCGTGATGAACGAGCAGAACCAGCAGGGGGCCGTCCCCCAGCGCACCGAGCCGCCCGTCGACGTCGACACCGAGACCCCGGAGGCCCGGAAGGCGCGCTTCGAGCAGGACGCCATGGAGTACGTGGACCAGCTCTACGCCGCTGCCCTGCGGATGGCCCGCAACCCCGCCGACGCCGAGGACCTGGTGCAGGAGGCCTATACCAAGGCGTTCTCGGCGTTCCACCAGTACCGGCCCGGCACGAACCTCAAGGCCTGGCTGTACCGGATCCTCACGAACACGTACATCAACCTCTACCGCAAGCGCCAGCGCGAGCCGCAGCAGGCGAACACCGACACCGTGGAGGACTGGCAGCTGCACCGCGCCGAGTCCCACACGTCCTCGGGACTGCGCTCGGCGGAGGTGGAGGCCCTCGACCACCTGCCGGACAGCGACGTCAAGCGGGCCCTCCAGGAGCTGCCCGAGGAGTTCCGCCTGGCCGTGTACTTCTCCGACGTGGAGGGCTTCGCCTATAAGGAGATCTCCGAGATCATGGACACGCCGATCGGAACGGTGATGTCCCGGCTGCACCGCGGGCGGAAGCTGCTGCGCGAGAAGCTCGCCGACTACGCGGCCGAGCGCGGCTTCGACACGTCCAAGGTGACCGGCGACAAGAAGAAGGAAAAGGACAAGTAGACATGGCCGACTGCGAGAGCCTCGGACACTGCACGGACGAGCGGATCCGCCGGATCTACGAGTACCTCGACGGGGTGCTCCCGGCGCAGGACCTCGACGAGATCCACGGCCACCTCCTCGAGTGCCGGGAGTGCGCGCGCGAGTACGACCTGGAGTGCGTGATCCGCTCCGTGGTCCGCCGGTCCTGCGCGGAGACCGCTCCCGCCGACCTGCGGGTCTCGATCCTCGCCCGCCTGCACGCCCAGCGACAGGAGCCCCCCGCGGCCTGAGCGCCGCCGCCCCGGGACCCGGGCACACGGAAGGGCCCCGGACCGCTGAGCGGTCCGGGGCCCTTCCGTCACGGCGTTGCCGGGTCCGGGGACCTCAGGCGTTGGGGCGCTTGCCGTGGTTGGCGCCGCCCTTCCGGCGGTCCTTGCGCTTGCGTCCGCGCTTGCTCATACGAGCCTCCTGTCTGTCCGCGGCCGTCCGCGGCGGATCGTGGGTGTCGGCGTCCGTTCCCGCGTGCTCAGGTGAGTTTCAGCGGCGGCCGGACGAGGCACTGCCCGCCATTGTCTCACATGCGCGGGAGGCCGGGGTCACTGGGGCTGGGGCAGGTCCAGCCAGTTGTACCAGCCGCGGTGCAGCACGAGCCAGGCCATCAGCCCGTAGCCGGCCTGTCCCGGGTGGCCGTGGTTCGCGGCCAGGTCCTTGCGCCACTGCTCGTGGTGCTGCAGAGGGTTGAAGGTGTCGACGTAGACGTGGTTGCGGCGGGTCGTGACGTCGGCGTAGGCGGCCGAGAGGTCCGCGATGCGCCGGTTGCGCTCGCCGTCCAGCGTGGGCGGGGGCCCGACGACGAGCACCCGCACGTTGTGCTGGGACGCCGTGTCGATGATGTTGGCCATGTTCAGCCGGGAGCGGGCGCTCGTGATGGACAGGTCGATGTCCAGCGTGGAGGGCGCGATGACGAGGCGGTTGTCGTGGCCGGGGGAGAAGCGGCGGGCCGCCTCCTCGAACCAGCGCTCGTTGAGGGACTCGCTGCCCTCGCCGGGGGCGGCGAGGTTGTAGGCCGCCACGGGGGCCACGTGGTGCGGGGTGCGGGCCATGACGCGCCCGAACCAGCCGAGGCCTCGCGGGTCGCCCTCGCCGGCCAGCAGCTCGTCACCGACTGCGACAATTCTGATCCTTCGTTGCTCCACGTCGTTCTTTCTGGTCGGGGGTGCGGTGGTCATGGGCAGCGCCGGCCCGTGGGGCACGGGCCGGCGCCGGACTCGCTGGGAACGTGCGGGACGGCGGGGGCCGCGGCCCCCGCCGTCCCGGGCGGGCTCAGTCCCGCTCGAAGGCCGTCTGGACGAGGGTCTCCAGCTCGGCGGCGTGGCGCTTGGCCGAGCCGTTGGCCGGGGAGGCCGAGGCGGGCCGGGAGGCCAGGCGCACCCTGCGGTCCAGCTCCGGCACCAGGTTGACCGCCATGAACGGCCAGGCGCCCTGGTTGGCGGGCTCGTCCTGGGCCCAGGTGAGACGGGCCTCCGGGTACTTGGCCAGCTCCTCCCGGATCTCCGCGAGCGGCAGCGGGTAGAGCTGCTCCACGCGCACGATCGCGGTGCTGCGGTCCTGGCGCTGCTCGCGCGCGGCGGCCAGGTCGTAGTACAGCCGGCCCGAGACCAGCACCACGTCGGTGACCTCGGAGGCGTTGAGCCCGCCCTGGTCGCCGATCACCGGGCGGAACGCGCCGGAGGTGAACTCCTCGATCGGGGAGGCCGCCGCCTTGAGCCGCAGCAGCTGCTTGGGCGTGGCCACGACCAGCGGCTTGCGCGGGCGGCTGTAGGCCTGCCGGCGCAGCAGGTGGAAGTGGCTGGCCGGGGTGGACGGGTTGGCCACGATCATGTTCTGCTCGGCGCACAGCTGCAGGAACCGCTCGATCCGGGCCGAGGAGTGGTCCGGGCCCTGCCCCTCGAAGCCGTGGGGGAGCAGCATGACCAGCGAGGTGCGCTGGCCCCACTTCTGCTCGGCCGAGGAGATGAACTCGTCGACCACGGTCTGCGCGCCGTTGACGAAGTCCCCGAACTGGGCCTCCCACACGGTCAGGGCGTCGGGCCGCTCCACGGAGTAGCCGTACTCGAAGCCCAGCACGCCGTACTCGGACAGCAGGGAGTTGTAGATCGCCAGCTTGGCCTGGTCCCCGGAGAGGTGGTTGAGCGGGGTCCACTCCGCCCCGGTGTCGGCGTCGAAGAACACCGCGTGCCGCTGGGTGAAGGTGCCGCGCCGCACGTCCTGGCCGGACATGCGCACCGGGATGCCCTCCATCATCAGGGAGCCGAAGGCCATGAGCTCGCCCATGCCCCAGTCCACGCCGCCCTCGCGGGTCATCGCCTCCCGGCGCTCGAGCAGCTTGCGCAGCTTCTTGTGCACGGTGAAGTCCTCGGGGACCTCCACGTGCACCGCTCCCAGGCGCTGGGCGGCCTCCGCGGAGATCGCCGTGGTCCGCGGCACCGAGATCCCGGAGTCCGCCTGCTGGGCGGAGGGCCGCTCGATGTTCGAGATCGCCGCGGAGTCGCCGGTGACCAGCGGGATGGACGAGGTCTGCGCCTCGTGGGTCTCCGCGAACACCCGCTCCAGGCGCTCCTGGTAGTCCTTCAGCGCCCGGTCGGCCTCCTCCTGGGTGATGTCGCCGCGGCCCACCAGGTTCTCGGTGTAGATCTTGCGGGTCGAGCGCTTCTCCTCGATGAGGTTGTACATCAGCGGCTGGGTCATCGAGGGGTCGTCGCCCTCGTTGTGGCCGCGGCGGCGGTAGCACATGAGGTCGATCACGACGTCCTTGTGGAACGCCTGGCGCCAGCGAACGCCATCTGCCCCACGTGCGTGACGGCCTCCGGGTCGTCCGCGTTGACGTGGAAGATCGGCGCCTGCAGGCCCTTGGCGATGTCGGTCGCGTAGGTCGTGGAGCGCGCCGCCGCGGGGGAGGTCGTGAAGCCCACCTGGTTGTTCACGATGACGTGGACGGTGCCGCCCACCGTGTACCCGGGCAGCTGCGCCATCTGCAGGACCTCGGCCACGACGCCCTGGCCGGCGAACGCGGCGTCGCCGTGCACCTGGATGGGCAGCACGGGGTAGGTGCCGTCGCCCTCCGGGCCGGCGCCGAGGACGTCGGTCTTGGCGCGGGCGATGCCCTCGATGACCGGGTCCGCCGCCTCGAGGTGGGACGGGTTGGCGGCGAGGTAGACCTGGGTCTCGTTGCCGTTGTCGGAGGTGAAGGTGCCCTCCGTGCCGAGGTGGTACTTCACGTCGCCGGAGCCCTCGGTGGTGCGCGGGTCCTGGCTGCCCTCGAACTCGCGGAACACCTGGCGTAGGACTTGCCGGCGATGTTGGTGAGCACGTTGAGCCGGCCGCGGTGGGCCATGGCGATGCCCACCCCGGCGAGCCCGGCGTCGGCGGCGTCGGCGATGATCTCGTCGAGCAGCGGGATCAGGGACTCACCGCCCTCCAGGGAGAAGCGCTTCTGGCCCACGTACTTGGTCTGCAGGAACGTCTCGAAGGCCTCGGCGGCGTTGAGCCGGCCCAGGATGCGGAACTGCTCCTCGCGGCTGGGCTTCTGGTAGCCGTGCTCGAGCTGGTCCTGGAACCACTCGCGCTCCTCGGGCTCCTGAAGGTGCATGTACTCCACGCCGAGGGTGCGGCAGTAGGCGTCCCGCAGCCGGCCCAGGATGGTGCGCAGGCTCAGCACGTCCGCGCCGCCGAAGCCGCCGGTGGGCCACTCGCGCTCCAGGTCCCAGAGGGACAGCCCGTAGGTGCGGATGTCGAGGTCGGGGTGCTTGCGCATCACGTACTCGAGCGGATTGGTGTCCGCCATGAGGTGCCCGCGCACGCGGTAGGCGTGGATGAGCTGCTGGATCCGGGCGACCTTGTTGACCTGGATCTCGGGGTTGACCTGGTTGTCCACGGCCCAGCGCACGGGCTCGTAGGGGATCCGCAGGGCCTCGAAGATCTCGTCGTAGAAGTCGTCCCCGCCCAGCAGGTAGGACTCGATCAGGCGCAGGAACTCGCCGGAGCCCGCGCCCTGGATCACGCGGTGGTCGTAGGTCGAGGTCAGCGTGATGATCTTGGAGACGGCGTGCCGGGCGATGGTCTTCGGGGAGGAGCCCCGGTACTCCGCCGGGTGGTCCAGGGCGCCCACGCCGACGATGCAGGCCTGTCCCTTGGACAGCCGCGGCACGGAGTGCACGGTGCCGATGCCGCCGGGGTTGGTCAGGGACACCGTGGTGCCCTGGTAGTCCTCCATGGTCAGCTCGTTCGTGCGCGCCCGGCGCACGATGTCCTCGTAGGAGTTCCAGAACTGCAGGAAGGACATCGCCTCCGCGCCCTTGATGTTGGGCACCACGAGGTTGCGGGAGCCGTCCTTGTTCGGGATGTCGATGGCGATCCCGAAGTTGACGTGGGCGGGGTGCACGGCCACCGGCTTGCCGTCCTGCTCGTCGTACACGACGTTCTGCGACGGGTAGTTGGCCAGCGCCTTGATCACGGCGTAGCCGATCAGGTGCGTGAAGGAGACCTTGCCGCCGCGGTTGCGGGCGAGGTGGCTGTTGATCACGATCCGGTTGTCGATGAGCAGCTTCGCGGGGACCGCGCGCACGGTCGTGGCGGTCGGCACCGTGAGCGAGGCGTCCATGTTGGCGGCCACCGCCTTGGCGGGACCGCGGAGCTTGACGACCTTGTCCTCCGCGGGGGCGTCCGTGCTGGGGGCGCTGGCGCGGGCCCGGGCGGGCTGGGCCGGGATGGGCCGGCGCGACTCGGTCTCGCCCTGGCCGCTCTCGGGGCGGCCTCGGCCTTCGCGCCGGACTTCGTGGCGGGCGGGGCCGCGGCCGGCGCCGACGTC
>NZ_MKJW01000093.1:0-42344 GCF_001942375.1 Kocuria sp. CNJ-770 | reverse complement strand
CGACTCCCCGGCGGCCGAGCTGCTCGCCGGGCCGGGCCCGGCGCCCGGCTCGCGGGCGCGCTGGCGCCGCTTCTTCGGCCTGGACCGCGGCTGACCCACGGCCGGGCCGCGACCGACCGGCGACCAACGCACTGCCCGGCGCCCCACCGGCCCCGGACCGGGCGCCGGTTCCCCGGGCGGCGGACCCCGCACCGGGCCCGGCCGGGCTAGCGTGATGACGTGCACACTCCATCCAGCACCGCCACCAGCACCGCCACCGGGGCCGTCCCCGGCCGCACGTCCCCGGCCGGTCCCCTCGAGCGGACCGCCGGGGCCGCGGAGGCGCCCGGCACCGGTCCGGCCGGGGTGCCGCGCCGTCCGTTGCCCGAACGGTCCACGGCCTGGCTGAACGACCCCGAGGACCCGTTCTGGGAGCGGCCCGCGCCCACGCCCGCCCAGCGGCGCAACGACGTCCTCGGCACCGCCGCCTTCCTGGCGGTGGCCCTGTTCAGCGCCGTGCTGATGCACAGCTACGCGGGCGTGCCGGAGACGGAGGAGCCGTGGCTGATGTACGTCGGCGTGAGCGCGCTGATCCTCCCGCTCGCGGTGCGGCGGCGGTACCCGGTCGGCGTGCTCCTCGCCTCGTCGGTGCTGTTCTTCGCCTTCTACTACATCAGCATCGCGGCGGCGTTCCTGCTGGCCTACCAGGTCGCCTACTTCGCGGCCCTGTACGCCGCAGTGGCCTGGGCCCGGGACCGCAGCGCGATGCTCACCGCCCTGTCCGCGGTGATCGGCTGCATGGCCCTGTGGCTGGTCGTGGAGCTGACGATCACCCAGGCCTACGCCGAGATCGTCCAGGCGCAGGAGCCGGTGGACGGGCCGCTGCCGCAGGTCCTGGCCGTCCAGCTGCACGCCGGACTCGTCAACGTCGTGTACTTCGGCGGCGCGGTGCTCGCCGGCCGGGCGTCCTGGCGCTCGGCCCTGCAGCGGCACCGCCTGGCGGGCCAGGCCGAGCGGATCCGCGAGCAGTCCGCGGAGATCGCCCGCCGCGCCGTCGTCGACGAACGGATGCGCATCGCCCGGGAGCTGCACGACGTCGTGGCCCACCACGTCTCGGTGATCGGCATCCAGGCCGGCGCCGCCCGCAAGGTCCTGGACCGGGACCCCGCGGCCGCGGCGGCGGCCCTGCGCACCGTCGAGGAGGCCAGCCGGACGGCGGTGGGGGAGATGCGCCAGCTGCTCGGCGTCCTGCGCGCGGAGGACGAGCACGGGGACGCGCCGACCGGGCGCGGACCCGATCCGGGGCTCGCGGACATCGCCGCCCTCGCGCACCGGCACGCCGAGAACGGGCTCGCGGTGGACGTGCGCACGGTCGAGGCCGCCCCCGGGGACCTCGGGCGGGTCCCCGCCGGTCTCGGGCTCTCCGTGTTCCGGTGCGCCCAGGAGTCCCTCTCCAACGTGATCCGCCACTCCACGGCCACCACGGCCTCGCTCGTCCTGCGCACCGGGCACGGCCCGGACGGACCCTGGATCGAGCTGGAGGTGCTCGACGGCGGCTCGCCCCGGTCCGGCACCGAGGGCACCGGCTTCGGGCTGCAGGGACTGCGCGAGCGCGTCCGGCTGCACGGCGGCGAGGCGGAGATCGGGCCGCGGTCGGGCCGTCCCGGGTGGCGGGTGCGCGTCCGCTGCCCCCTGCCCGCGGACGGCCCGCCGGACGGCGCCGCAGCACCGGCGCCCGTGGGAGGATCGGGAGCATGATCCGCGTCCTGCTCGCCGACGACCACGCGCTCGTCCGCTCCGGCTTCGCCATGGTCCTGTCCGTGGAGGACGACATCGAGGTCGTGGCCCAGGCGGCCGACGGCGCCGCCGCCGTCGCCGCGGCCCGGGACGGAGCCGTGGACGTGGCGCTGCTGGACGTGCAGATGCCGGTGATGGACGGGATCGAGGCGACCCGGCGGATCGTGGGCACGGGCTGTGCCAAGGTCGTCATCGTCACGACCTTCGACCGGGAGGACTACCTCTTCGACGCGCTCGCGGCCGGTGCCAGCGGCTTCCTGCTGAAGAACGCGGACCCCGACGACCTCGTCGAGGCCGTGCGGGCCGTCGCGGGCGGGCACGCCCTGCTCGCCCCCGAGGCCACGCTGCGCGTGATCCGTGCCCTGGCCGCCGACGTCTCCCCGGCCGCCCCGGAACCCGCCCCCGCCCCGCCCGACCCCGCGCGGCAGCGGATCGTGGCCTCCCTCACCGAGCGCGAGCACGAGGTCCTGCGGCTGGTCTCCGAGGGTCTGTCCAACGCGGAGATCGCGCAGCGCCTGTTCCTGGGCCCGGCCACGGTCAAGACCCACGTCTCCAACATCCTCGCCAAGACGGGCTCCCGCGACCGGGTGCAGGCCGTCGTCTTCGCCCACCGGGCCGGCCTGGCCGGCTGAGCCGGCTCCGCCGCCAGACGGAGAGCCGGGCGGGCCCGGGCCCGTGCGGGTTCCGTCCCCGTGGGGATCTGCGGGTGCGCGCCACTTCCTAGGCTGGAGCCGAGCCGCCCGGCACCCCGCGGGCGGGCACCCGGCCGAGAGGACCCCCGTCCCATGAGCACCACCGCCACGCCCGAGGCGGGCACCGCCCGCGGCCGGCCCCGCCCCGAGGGGCACGTCCTCGAGGCCCGGGACCTGAGCCGCACCTTCGGGGGCCGCACCGTGGTCGACGACGTCTCCTTCACCGTGGCGCCCGGCCGGATGACCGGCTTCGTCGGGGCCAACGGCGCCGGCAAGACCACCACCATGCGGATGCTCATGGGCGTGCTGCGCGCCTCCTCCGGGCAGGTCCTCTGGGACGGCCGCCCGGTCACCGCCGCCGACCGCGCCGGCTTCGGCTACATGCCCGAGGAGCGCGGGCTCTATCCCAAGCAGGGGGTCCTCGACCAGCTCGGCTACCTCGGCCGGCTGCACGGGATGAGCCGCCGCGACGCGCTCGCGGAGGCCGCCCGGCTGCTGGATCGCTTCGGTCTGGCCGGGCGCGCCAAGGACCGGCTCGAGTCCCTGTCCCTGGGCAACCAGCAGAAGGTCCAGGTCGCCGCCGCGCTGCTGCACGGGCCCACCGCCCTCGTCCTCGACGAGCCGTTCTCCGGGCTGGACCCGGCGGCGGTGGACGCCATGGTGGAGCTGCTGCGGGAGCGGACGGCCCGGGGCGTGCCCGTGCTGTTCTCCAGCCACCAGCTCGAGCTCGTGGACCGCCTCTGCGACACGCTCGTCGTCCTCTCCGGCGGCCGGGTCCTGGCCGCCGGCGCGGCCGACGAGCTGCGCCGGGCCGGTCCCCGCCGGCACCGGCTGCACTGCGAGCAGGACACCGGGTGGGTCCGCGACGTGCCGGGGGTGCGCGTCGTCGACGTCGACGGCCCGGTCGCGGTGCTGGAGCTCGGGGACCGCGCCGCGCGCGCCCGGCTCCTCGAGCAGGCCGTCCGGCACGGGCTCGTGGAGTTCGCCGAGATCGTTCCCTCCCTGACCGACGTCTACCGGGAGGTCACGCGGTGACCGCCCGCCCGCCCGCGGCGCGGCCGTGGTGGACCGTCACGGCCCGCGAGATCGCGGTGAAGCTGCGTGACCGGTCCTTCCTGCTCTCGACCGCCGCCACGCTGGTCCTGGTGGCCGCCTCGATCGCGGCCTCCGCGCTGCTCGGGGACCGGGCCGCCGAGCACGTCGTGGCCACGGCCGGGCCGGAGGCGGCACCCGTCACGGCACGGGCCGCCCAGGCCCTGGCCGACGCCGGCGAGGCCACCCTGACGGTGCACAGCGCGGGCTCGGCCGACGCCGCGCGGGCGGCCGTGGCCGCCGAGTCCGCGGACGCCGCGCTGCTGCTCGAGCTCGACGGCTGGACGGTGGTCGGCCGCGACGGCGTGGACCCCGGCCTCGGCCGGGCCCTGGAGCAGGCGGTCGCCGACGCGACGCTCGCCGCCAACGCCCGCGCGGCCGGCACGACGGCCGAGGAGCTCACCGCCGGCGCCGAGGTGCGCACCGAGCTGCTCGCCGGCGGGACGGACCGGGGACCCGTGCGCCTGGCCATGGGCTTCGCCTTCGCGCTGCTGTTCTACCTCTCGGCGGTCGTCTTCGGGATGGCCGTCGCCCACTCCGTGCTGGAGGAGAAGCAGAACCGGGTCGTGGAGATCCTCGCCACCGCCGTCCCGGTCCGGCAGCTGCTCCACGGGAAGGTGCTGGGCAACTGCCTGCTCGCCTTCGGGCAGATCGCCCTCTACGCCGTGGTGGGCCTCGTCGGCGTGAACGTCGCCGGGACCGCGGCCGACGTCGGCTGGGCGCTCGCGCCTCCGGCTGGTTCGTGGCCTTCTTCGTGGCCGGCTTCGCCGCGCAGGCCTCCGTCTGGGCCGTGCTCGGCTCCCTGGCCTCCCGCCCCGAGGACTTGCAGAGCAGCACCGGGCCGATCCTGGCCGTGCTCGTCGGGGCGCTGTTCGTGGGCCTCTACGCCGAGGGCGCCTGGCTCACGGCGGCCTCCTACGTGCCCGTCGTCTCCTCCGTGGCCATGCCCGTGCGGGTGCTCGGCGGCGACGTGGCCTGGTGGCAGCCGGTGCTCTCCCTCGCCGTGACCCTCGCCGCGGCCTGGCTGCTGCTGCGGGCGGGCGCACGGATCTACGAGCGCGCGGTGTTCCAGGGCGGCCGCTCCCTGAGCTGGCGGGAGGCGGCGCGTCTGGAGCCCTGAGACACGCTCGGACCCGCGGCGGCGACCCGGGCCGCGGGCCGGTGGGCCGCGGACTTGACCGCGTCTGGCATACTGGACGGGTACTCGATGCGTGCGGTCCCTCTCGCCGCACGTTTCTCGTGTCCACGGAACCCCTGCGACCGGCCCGCCCCACGGGAGCGAGACCAGGGCGTTCACCTCATCCAAGAACCAGGAGAGTCCACACCAGTGGCTGTTAAGATCCGTCTCAAGCGCATGGGCAAGATGCGCGATCCCCGTTACCGCCTCGTCGTCGTCGACTCCCGCAAGAAGCGCGACGGCCGCGTCATCGAGGAGATCGGCAAGTACCACCCGACCGAGCACCCCTCCTACATCGAGGTCGTCTCGGACCGGGCCCAGTACTGGCTCGGCGTCGGCGCCCAGCCGTCCGAGGCCGTCGCCGCCATCCTCCGGGTGACCGGTGACTGGCAGCGTTTCAAGGGCGAGGAGGGTGCCGAGGGCACCCTGCAGCAGCCCCAGGGCAAGGGCGAGTTCGTCGCCCCCGACAAGGGGTCCGTGATCATCCCCGAGGCGATCACCCCCAAGGGCGAGAAGGCCGAGACCACCGAGTCCGGCGCCGAGTCCGACGACGCCCCCGCGGCTGACGCCGAGAAGGCCGAGTAGTCGTGCTCGCCGACGCGTTGGAGCACCTGGTCCGCGGGATCGTGGACAGCCCCGATGACGTCGACGTCCGACTCAAGAGCGGGCGCCGGGCGGAGACCCTCGAGGTCCGGGTCCACCCGGACGACCTCGGGAGGGTCATCGGACGCCAGGGCCGCACCGCCAAGGCGCTGCGCACCGTCATCGGTGCGCTCGCCGAGGACGGCCCGGTCCGGATCGATGTCGTCGACACCGACCGCCGCACCCGCTGAGGCGGGCCGGGCGCACCCGCGACCGGCCCCGCCGCCCGCACGGTCCCCGCATCCGCACCGGATGCGGGGACCGTCGGCGTTGACGGCCCCCGCGCCGTCCGCACCCCGCCCCGGCCCCCGGCCGCACAACCCCCAGGAGCGCACATGTTGGTCCAGGTCGCCCGCATCGGCAAGCCCCACGGCATCCGCGGGGAGGTCACCGTCCAGCTGTTCACGGACGCCCCCGAGGAGCGCTTCGCCCCCGGTGCCCGGCTGCGGCTCGAGCCGTCGTCCCCGCTCGCCCCGCAGGGGGCGGTCACCGTGCGCGGGGCCCGCTGGAACAAGGCCGTGCTCGTCGTCGCCCTCGAGGAGGTGCCCGACCGCAACGGCGCCGAGTCGCTGCGCGGCACCCTGCTCTTCGCCGAGGCCCAGGACGAGGACCCGGAGGCCGAGGAGTGGTACGAGCACGAACTGGTCGACCTCGAGGTCCGCACCGGAGCCGAGGACGGCAGCGGGCCGAGGATCGGCGTCGTGACCGGGCTGCGGACCATGCCCGTCCAGGACCTGCTCGAGATCACGCTGGACGAGGACGGGCGCGAGGCCGCGCTGCCCTTCGTCGAGGAGATCGTGCCGGTCGTCGACCCCGACGGCGGCTTCGTCGTCGTCACCCCGCCACCCGGACTGCTCGAGCTCGGCCTGGAGGACGGCGCCGCCCAACCCGGCACCCCCGAGCCCGGCACCCCGGAGGGCGGGCGCTGATGCGCATCGACGTCGTCAGCATCTTCCCCGAGTACCTCTCCGCCCTCGACCTCTCGCTGATCGGCAAGGCCAGGGAGCAGGGGCTGCTGCAGCTGACCGTGACGGACCTGCGCGAGTTCACCGCCGACCGGCACCGGACGGTCGACGACACGCCCTACGGCGGCGGCGCCGGCATGGTGATGAAGCCGGAGCCGTGGGCGCTGGCCCTCGACGCCGCCCGCACGCGCGGCCCCGCGGCGGCAGGAGCCGCGGAGCAGCGGCCGGTGCTCGTGGTGCCCTCCCCGGCCGGTGAGGTCTTCACCCAGGCCACCGCCCGGGAGCTCGCCCTCCGGGAGCACCTCGTCTTCGCCTGCGGGCGCTACGAGGGCATCGACGAGCGCGTCGTCGAGTGGTCCCGGGAGCACTTCGAGGTCCGTCCCATGAGCCTGGGCGACTACGTGCTCAACGGCGGGGAGGTCGCCGTGCTGGCCATGGTCGAGGCGATCGGGCGGCTGGTCCCGGGCGTGATCGGCAATCCGGAGTCGCTCGTGGAGGAGTCCCACGCGGACGGGCTGCTCGAGTACCCCGTCTACACCAAGCCCGCACTGTGGCGGGACCGGCCGGTGCCGGAGGTCCTGCTCTCGGGCCACCACGGGCGGATCGCCCGCTGGCGGCGCGACCGCCAGCTGCAGCGCACCGCGGCCCGCCGCCCGGACCTCGTCGCCGGCCTCGACCCGGCCGGCCTCGACCGCGCCGACCGCGACGTCCTCGCCGCGGCCGGCTGGATCGTCTCCGGCGACCGGGTGGTGCGCGACGGCGCGGCCGGGGGAGACGCCCAGGGGCATCCTGTGGCATAATGACCAGCTGTGTCTGCTGGGCACGCCCCTGCCGCAGGGGGATGAGCGACCAACAGCAGGACACCCGGGAGCCCTCCTTCGGGGACCCGGCCACCACGTCTTGCGGATTCCGCACCCGGATCGGGCTCCGCCCGGTCCGCAGCACGGATCCGTGCCGACCCACGTGAGCGACCTGCGGCGTTCACCAGGAGAGACACCATGAACATCCTCGACCAGCTCGACGCCAAGTCGCTGCGCAGCGACGTCCCCGACTTCCGCCCGGGCGACACCCTCAACGTGCACGTGAACATCGTCGAGGGCAACCGCTCGCGCGTGCAGGTCTTCAAGGGCTTCGTGCTCGGCCGCCAGGGCGCCGGCGTGCACGAGACCTTCACCGTCCGCAAGGTCTCCTTCGGTGTGGGCGTGGAGCGCACCTTCCCGGTGCACTCCCCGGTCATCGACAAGATCGAGGTCCTCACCCGCGGTGACGTCCGTCGCGCGAAGCTGTACTACATGCGCGACCGCCACGGCAAGGCCGCCCGCATCCGCGAGAAGCGGGACAACACCGCCACCAAGCCGAACAAGGCCGGCAAGTCCGGCAAGTCCGGCAAGTCCGGCAAGTAGGACAGCGCACGCTCCCGTGCCCACCGGAACCCGGGCGTGGGACCCGCACACCACCGGGTCCCACGCCGTACGGCGAGAACGCCAGCCCCGCACTCGGGGCTGGCGTTCCGTCGTCCTCGCCCTGCTCGTCGCCGCGCTCGTCGCCGGCGTGCTGCGCGCCTTCGTCGTGGACGTCTACTGGATCGGCTCGGACTCGATGCAGCCGACCGTGCAGCCGGGGGACCGGGTGCTGGTGGGCAAGCTCAGCCACGGCTCGGAGCCCGAGCGCGGCGACCTGGTGGTCTTCGACGGCCGCGGCAGCTTCGCGCCGCTGCGCAGCGAAGACCCCTGGCCGCTCCAGGCCCTGCAGACCGTCGGCCGGTGGACCGGGCTGGCCGGCTCCGACAGCGTCTACCTCAAGCGCGTGCTGGGCACGCCCGGGGACACGGTCTCCTGCTGCGGACCCTCCGGCCGTCTGGTGGTCAACGGCGAGGAGCTCACCGAGGACTACGTCCTGGAGGGGGACCGCCCGAGCGAGGTCGAGTTCACCGCCGTGGTGCCCGAGGGCCGACTCTGGCTCATGGGCGACCACCGCTCGGTGTCGGTCGACTCGCGCAGTCTGCTCGGCGCGCCCGGTGGCGGGCTGGTCCGAGCGGATAAGGTCGTCGGAGAACCTGTTGCTGTCCTCTGGCCCCTGGACCGGGCCGGGCAGCTCTGACGCGATCCGCACGGATCCGGAACCGGGCGCCCGCGGGCGCCCGCCCAGGAAGGACGAGAGCATTGGCCGACAGGACCCCGACCGCCGGTGACGGCGCGCCCCGCGAGAGCCGGGGCGCCACCGGCGACGCCGCCCTTCCCGCCGTGGAGGCCCCCGGCACGCCTCCGACGGCCTCGACCGTGCCGCCGGAGGACTCCGCCGCGGCGGCCGAGGACGCCGACCCCGGCCAGGGGTCCACGGCGCGGCGCGGCCGCCGCTCGCGCGGGAGCCGCTCGCGCAAGCAGCGCCCGGACACGTTCTGGGGCTCGGTCCGGGAGATCGTGCTCGTGCTGGTCTGGGCCGTGCTCATCGCCTTCGTGGTCAAGACCCTGCTGGTGCGGGGCTTCTACATCCCGTCCGGTTCCATGGAGAACACCCTCCAGCTCAACGACCGGATCTTCGTCAACGTCGTCGAACCCACCTTCGGCCCGCTCGAGCGGGGGGACATCGTGGTCTTCGAGGACGCGAAGGGATGGCTGCCCGCCCAGCCCGACAGCGGCGGCGGGCCGGCGGACGCCGTCTACGACGCCCTGGCGTTCGTCGGCGTGCTGCCCGACCGCACCGACCAGCACCTGATCAAGCGCGTCATCGGCGTCGGCGGCGACCGGGTGGTGTGCTGCGACGGCGCGGGGCGGGTCACCGTCAACGGGCAGGCCCTCGAGGAGGACGGCTATCTGTACCCCGGGTCCGCGCCCTCGGACATCCCCTTCGACATCGTCGTCCCGGAGGACCACTACTTCGTGATGGGCGACCACCGCGACGCGTCCGCCGACTCGCGGGTCCACTTCTCGGAGATCGTGGCGGACAGCGCGTTCATCAGCCACGACGACGTCGTCGGAACCGCCTTCGTCATCGCCTGGCCGCTCGACCGCTTCCAGTGGCTGCAGAACCCGGACGACGTCTTCGCCGACATCCCGGCCGGGTCCGCCGGTGGCTCCTGAGCCCCGCACGGCACGACCACCGGCCGCGCACCCGGGCCGGGCCCCCGGCCTCGCGGTCGAGCGTTCCCTCCAGGAGGCCGGTGCCCACCGGGTGGGCGGCATGGACGAGGTCGGCCGCGGCGCCCTGGCCGGCCCGGTCACGGCCGGGGTGGTCGTGCTGCGCCCCGGCACGGCGCGCGGGATCCCTGGCCTGCGGGACAGCAAGCTGCTGAGCCCCGCCCGCCGCGAGGCCCTCGTCCCGCGGATCCGCTCCTGGTGCGCCGCCAGCGGTGTGGGCCACGCCTCCCCGCAGGAGATCGACCGGCTGGGTCTGACGGCCGCGCTGCACCTGGCCGGGCAGCGCGCCCTGGCCGCGGCGACCCGCGGCGGCGCCGCCCCCGACGTCGTGCTCCTGGACGGACGGCACGACTGGCTGACCGCCGACGCGGCCCCGTCCCTCTTCGACCCCGCCGCCGCGGACGAGCCCCTCTGGACCGGGACGGTCGTGACCCGGGTCAAGGCGGACCTGACGTGCGCGAGCGTGGCCGCGGCCAGCGTGCTGGCGAAGGTGGAGCGGGACCGGATCATGCGCGAGCTCTCCGGGGACTGGCCGCAGTACGGTTGGGAGAGCAACAAGGGCTACGGTGCCGCCGGGCACCGTGCGGCTCTCGAGGAGGGCGGTCCCACGCCCCACCACCGGCTGAGCTGGCGGCTGACCCGGCCGGCGACCGCCGCCGGGCCGAGCACGAGCGGAGACGAGACGACATGAGCGCCGAAGAACTCGAGAACTTCGAGACGGACCTGGAGCTGCAGCTCTACCGCGAGTACCGGGACGTGGCCGGGCTGTTCCAGTTCGTGGTGGAGACCGACCGCCGCTTCTATCTGGCCAACTCGGTGCGGATCGACCCGGTGGAGACGCGCAACGGGCTCTACTTCGACGTCGAGCTCAAGGACGCCTGGGTGTGGGACGTCTACCGCTCGGCGCGGTTCGTCAAGCACGTGCGCGTGATGAGCTTCAAGGACGTCAACGTGGAGGAGCTCGCCCACGCGGATCCCTTCTCCGTGCCCGGCGCCGCCGGACCCGCCGCTGGGGACCCCACGACCTCCTGACCCGCCCTGCACACCGCCCAGGGCCCGACTCCTGCCCCGGCCGACGCCGGCCATGCTGGACCCCGGTCCGCGGCGTCCCGGACCGGTGAGGGGGTCAGGTGTCCGGGGGACTGGGAGCGCACGGGGAGCGGCTCGCGGCCGCGCACCTGACGGAGCTGGGCTACCGCGTCCTGGACCGCAACTGGCGTGCGGTGCCCGCCCGGGACGGCCTCCGCGGCGAGGTGGACGTCGTCGCCGAGCAGGGGGAGTGGGTCGTCGCCGTGGAGGTGAAGACCCGCTCGAGCGTCCGTTACGGACACCCTTTCGAGTCCATTACGCGGGCCAAGACGGTGCGCCTGCACCGTCTGGCGGCGGCCTGGGCGAGGGCCCACCACCGCGACCCCGCGATGATCAGGGTCGATGCCGTTGCAATCACTTTTGCACAGGGCGGAGCGCCCGAGATCGAGGTGCTGCAACAGATCCAATAAGACGCGACGCGCCCGGACCCGGCGTGACAGTCTCCCGCGACGTGCCACTGTGGAGGCGTCGAAACCGGGAGAACGTCGGAGGTGCGCCGTGGTCGCTGCGGGACCGCTCATCCCCGCGCGTCGTGCCGCGCTCCTCGCCGCGGCCGTCGCGCTGGCCGCCACGGGCTGCGGCGCGCCGACGGAGGACGAGCCCGAGATCGTCGCGCAGCCGGGGACCGTGACGACCGCCCCGAGCGGACTGACCCCGGGACCCTATGCCCTCACCACGGCGGAGGGCGCTGTGATCTCCTTCGACCTGCCGACCGTGCCCGCCCCGGACGACGCGGTCGAGCGGCTGCGCAAGGACCTGCACGTCGAGCCCGTCACCTACGTCGAGCTGCACATCGACAACACCGAGGGCACGCGCGCCGTGGAGATCGACGACCTGAAGGTGATCAGCCACGAGGGCGGTCAGTTCCCCTTCCAGCCGGCCGCCGAGGTGCTCGGTGAGTGGGATCCCGACCGGTCCCTCGAAGGCGGGTACTGGCGCGCGGACGGCACGCCGCTGGACGCGGCGGAGGGCACGGAGCTGGACGCCCGCACGCACGAGCTCATCGGCCGGTACACCGGATCCGTCCCGGCCGGCACCGAGGGCCGGGAGCTGATGATCGGCGATTTCGAGCGCCTGCCGCTGAGCTTCGACGACGTCGAGCTCTCCCCGTACCCGCACGAGCGGGCCCTGTTACCGGAGCCGGTCGGCCACGGGCCCGTCCAGCGCCAGTACCGTGCGGGGGCCCCGGAGCCTGCCCCGCAGGAGCGCGTCGACGCGCAGCCGGTGCCCGAGGTCCCGGCCCAGCCGGCGGCCCGGCCGGCCGCAGCCCGGCGAGCACGTGGGAGGTCGTCGACCACCCGGACGGGTCCTACGCCCACCCGGACGGCGTGGTCCTGCACATCGGCCACGAGGCCTGGACCGTGGCCCAGGCCAGGGTCCTGCGCGATCGCATCGACGAGGCGCTGGGCCTGCTCGAGTAGGCCCAGCACCACGGATCCGCGGCCGCACCGCGCTCCCCGAGCGCGGCCGTCGCCGCACCGCGCACCGTCCCGGCCGGGCCCGGGAGCGCGGAAGGGCCTCCTTCCCGGGCGGGGAAGGAGGCCCTTCGAACGTGTGGGCCCCGTGGGGCTCGAACTCTGCCAATGGTGCACGCCAGAGCCGGATACCCTGAAAAATTAAGGTTCTAGATCGCTGTCGATAACGCTCAATCACAACGGTTCGTGGGCGAGTGTGGGCAAAATGTGGGCGGCTCGTCATGTGCCAGGGCCGGCCGTCCGGCGCCCGTCTAGATACGTCTTCAGGTCACTGTCCGCGACCCGGTAGGACGTACGACCCTCCCCAAGGTCCACCGCCGGAATCTTGCCGTCTGCGATCATGCGTCTGATGGTTGACGGGTCCTTACCGAGGGAGTCTGCGACTTCCTGCACCGTCCAGTAACGTTCGAGCTCCATGGCGCCAAGCTACAGAGTCCACCCCTGGCCCGGAAGAGTGCCACGTACACACCGTGGACGTCATCGTGCGACTTACCAGTCGTTGATGCCCACTGCCGGCGATCGAGACGTCGGCGCAACATGACAGACTGAGACAGACACGGACACCAGACAGAGACCCGGGAGGTGCTGTCCATGACGACCGCGAACGATGTTGCCGCCTACATCATGCAGAAAGCTGAGGGGTCGATGACGACCATGAAGCTGCAAAAGCTCTGCTACTACAGCCAGGGCTGGCACCTCGCCTGGGACGAGCGCCCCCTGTTCGCAGACCCCATCCAGGCGTGGGCGAACGGCCCTGTGATCTACTCCGTGTTCGACAACCACCGCGGCAAGTTCACCGTGGACGCTTGGCCCTACGGTGACGCCGGCGCCCTCACCCCCGAGGAGAGGGAGACCGTAGATGCCGTGCTCGAGCACTACGGCGACCTCACCGGACAGACGCTCAGTGACATGACACACGAAGAGCGACCCTGGAAGGAAGCCCGCGGGGACCTCCCTCTCGGGGCACGGTGCCAGACGCAACTGTCGCTGGACACCATGCAGGACTACTTCGGCGACCTCGCCTCCGCCCAGTAGATCTACCGCATGGGCGGCAAGAAAAAGCAGGTCCAAGACCAGAGGCAGGGCAAGGCCGGCAAGTCCAAGACGATCGAGCGCACCCCTGAGCCGAACGTCACAGACATGCGGATCCAATGGGACGCCACGCTGTTGGACCATGCCGTATCTTCGGACGACTCTTGCGCCTGGACGTGGGCGGTAGAACCGCACCAACTGCAGGAAGCGTTGCAGTTCCTCTCGGCCCTGCCCCAGAAGACGTGGGGCGAGCTGGAATCGGAGCGGACTGGCGGCCGAGACCGGCACAGGAAGCATCACCAGCAGGATGTGGCCTCTTTGTGCCGTGAGGCACAAGACCGTTTGTACCAGCATCTCGGTGACGACTCTCCGGACACCCTCTTCCGATTTCGATACAACGGCACGGGCAGAATTTGGGGCATTCGCGACCGAGCTCTCTTCCAGATTCTTTGGCTTGACACCGAGCACCAGGTATATCCGACCGAGCGCGGGTGACAGCGTTCGGTGTCCTGTGGCGGATGACCCTGAGGCATCCTAGCGACCAAACGAGGAGTGACACGGTGAGAGTCCCTCGGCCCGGGGATTCCCTAACAACCTGATTTCATAAGACGATGGGAGTCCCCCACGAAAGGACACCCCATGACCCAACCTCTGAGCCACCCCGAGCCCGTTGAACCAGCCTCCACCCAGTACACCGATTGGTCCGGCACCGTCGCAGCCGACGACGCGGACGGCCTGATCGGACGGGATTCCCTTTACAAGCTGCTCGACCTGGAGCAGGGACGACACAGCATTGTCGGTTTTGACTTCGGTGTAACCGAGGGCGCTGGCTCCTGGCACATCAGCGTGCTCGTCGCGGACACGAAAGCTCTCGGCGTCGACAAGTTCAACGACTGGGCCTCTTACGTCGAAAAGCACGGACACATCCCTGTCACCGAGTACGCCCTGCCCTGGGACACGTCGTTTGAAGAGTTCATGAAGGCGACCTTCAAGCGGTTCAACGTCGTGCTGGCCCGCGACTCAATGGGCCAGCAGGAGTACCCCCTTGCTGTCACAGCGAGGGGCCAGCTGCCATTCGGCAGCCTCCCCGCGGACCAATAGGTTCACCGGACACGGCAGATACCCCCGGACCGCTATGGTTCGGGGGTATCTGCATCAGAACGAGGTTATGCCCGCGTTGCCACCACAACCGTCCTGCGTTGCTGAGAGGTCACGGTGTAGGTGTTGCCGATGACTTCAATCCACGCGCCGAAGTGCCTGCGCTCGAACAGATGCTCCTTCGCCCAGGCGTGGACGGCCTCGGACCACTCCCCCACCCCGGGCCACACCTTGGGATCGAAGCGCACCACCCACTCGGGGACTTCCACCGCCTCGGAGTCTCGTCGGCGCCTAGCCATTGGACACCTCCCGCAGCCGCGCCCCTTCCCCGGCGGCACTGTGGCCCTCGTCGGCCGGCAAGCGCAGCTCCCGCAGCAGCCGGGAGAGCAGAAGCCGCTGCTGGCGCTGCTCCACGACCGCCGGGTGCGTGCGCAGCCCTTGCGAGGAGGAGGCCATGAAGCCCTTAGCCTCTACGATCTCCTCCAGCTGCTCCACGATGTGCAGCACCCGGCACGCCTCGCCCAGCACCACCAGCTCCGCGTCCGTAAGCTCGTACTCGCGCACCGTGCGGCGCCACAGCTCCCGGGACTTCTCCCCCAGGCCCCGCGGTGCCCGCGGTGGCTCTTGCTGTTCAGCCATTCTTTCTCCCATCGAATCTGTTGCCCGTCACGGTGATGTACCGTCCCCGGCTGTACCGCTCCACGTGTAGCCCGTTCTCCACCCGCCTGCTCCCGGGCCCGGCTGGGCCGCGGTGCCACACGTGCAGGCCGCGTCCGCTGGGCGAGACCTCCACGTAGAACACGCCCGAGGTCGCCGCGATCAGTTCCCCCACCTCGGCGGCCGGCGTGCCGTGCTCGTCGAGCACGTCGTCCAGGTCGATGCACGAGATGTCGTCACCGCCGGTGAGCACGAAGCCCACCTGCTCCCCGTGGGTGGCTCGGGCGGCCGTGAAGCTGTTCCACCCGGCCGTGTCCGTCACATCCAGGGACCGCCCGGTAGCGTCCACCGGCACCTTGGACGGCTTGCCCCGCCGGCCGCGGTACTCCCAGCCCACCCATCGGTCTACGGACCGCAAACAGGCCGGTATCTGCTGCTGCGCCGACTTCTGACGAGACAAGGCCTTGCGGCACCGTGGCGAGCACGTCCGGGCGTGGGCGCGGCGGAGATTGATCGGCTCCCCGCAGTGCTCACACGTCCTGTTCATGCCCTCATTCTACCGCCCGTGTCACACTTTCTCCGCGATATCTCCGGGCTTTGGGCCAGATGTCGTGCACGAGTGCTCAGATCGATGCGACTACAGACGGCGATCTCAGCCCCGACCGTCCCGAAGGGCCGACCCGCACCCCCGAACCGGCGCCAGTGCCCCACAGCACCACCAGAACAGCCCCCACAGGCACCCCAAGACCCCGCGAAGGGCCAAGCTCCACAGGACCCCTCGGAGAGGACGGCGCTATGCCGGAGGGACGCCGGGCGAGGGGTACCCCCGGGGTAAGGGGCCCCTCCCTGTCCGGACAAGACACCCCCACCCGGATATGGTTCCGGCCCCGCCACTGGTGGGTGACGGGGCCGGCTGTTGGTGGTCGATCAGCGGGCGAAGGAACCTGCCTTTCCGCGGGGGCCGATGGATTCAATCAGGTCCTTGATCCGCTGTGTTTCGTCGTGGTCTGCGACCTGCTGGGCGTGCGTGTATCGGGCCATCACCGCGCTCTGTGCACTACCACCGTCATGCGGCTCGGTCGCGGCCGTGGCACTGTCCCACAAGGCCAGCGCGTCCTGCGGATCGTGGACGGCGAGCAGGTCCTCGTGGATCAGCCAGGTCAGCCAGGCGTCGACAGTGGTGCGGTCGGGGTGGACGGTGACACCGGAGTAGGACGCGGGGAACCGGGACGCGGGGGCTCCGGCCGCCCATTGCCGCATGTCCTGCGCCCAGGGGCTGCCCTGTGTGCTGCGGTAGAGCCTGGTTGCATCACCGCGTCGGGCGGTGAACCACGGGTGAGCCATGGGGTCCGCGATGAATGCGGCCGGCAGTAGCCAGGTGCGCTGTTGCTGGTTGGCGGCGGTGTGGGTGACATCGGAGTAGACCCGGGTGAGGGCGTGGAACTCGGTGGTGGCCTCTCGCATGGTGTTCCATGCCTCGTGCCGGCCGGTGTTGAGGGCTTCCTCGGCGGTGGCGGGGATCCTGCCGAGGGCGCGCACCCGGTCTCCAATGGCTTCCACGCGGGTGCGGATTTCGTGCACGGCGTCGAGCATTACGGCCTGTTCGATCTGTTCGAGGTGGTGCTCGGCCAGGGACGCGGCCCGCAGGAGGGACTCCCCGGCGTTGCCTCGGGCCTTCACTTCGTCCATCCGGCGCTGATGTTCGGTGAGCAGGGCGGTGAAGTCCGGTTCGGGCTTGAGGGCTTCGGCGGCCAGGGCTGCGGTGAGCTCCTGTTCGAACTGCCGGGGCAGGTCTCCGGTCGGCTCGGCCAGGGCTTCGCGCTTGAGGGTCTCCCAGGCGCGGAGCGTGGCGGCGTACTCGGGGACGGCGGCGGTGTGGATCTCGCGGAACAGGCTGTTGCGGGCGGTCATGGTGTTCTCCTATCGGGTGGTGGTGCGAGTGAGGTTGAAGTTGTTGCCCGGTTGGGCGAGGAACTTCTCGGCCTTGGCGCGACCGGCGGCCGTACCGGAGGTTGTTGGGGGCGGGCCCTCGGGGTTGTCCGCGGGGCGGGGGCCGGGCTTGCCTGCCAACTGCCGTTGGGCTTTGGCTCGGCCGGCGGCCATGCCGGTGGCCTTCGTGCGGTCGGTCATTTCTGCTCCCTTTCGTAGGTTTCGAGGATGTCGATCAGCGCGTCCGAGATCTCAGTGATCCTGTCCTGCGGGATGAAGACACCGGCTCGGCTGTTGTAGATCAGAACCCCGCGGGAGGCTTTATCGGTGTGCCGGTTCCACACCCAAGGGCGGGCGTGCGGTTTCTTGCTCATGCGGACTGCTCTCCTTCATTGCGGCGCCAGAGGTTGTCGTGGGCATATTCGGCGAGTCGGGCAATCGACTTGATTTCCCGTGGGGATGCCTCGGGGATCGTGTCGGTAACGGTGATGCCGTATCGATCACGGATGGTTTGCCGCAGTTGCTCCGGTGGGCCGTTCAGCACCCAGGAGTCCGGCAAAGCGAGGGCTTTCATGGTTTGCTGCTGCACCCGGATGGTGCCGACTGGCTCGCCGGTTCCTGTCTCTCGGGCGACGGCGTGCCCGTGCCCGGTGAGGGTCATGAACGCCACTGCCGCAATATCGGCGTGGGCCTCCTCGGAGTAGCCGAGTGGGAGCCCCCACCGGCCGGCATGTTCCATCGGGTAGGCGAAGTAGTCGATGACGGTGCGTACCGAATCGCACATCCGGTAACCACAGGCGCATTCGGGGTTGTGCTGGGGTGATAACCCGTGATTCCGCACGTGGTTCAGAAAGCCCTGCTGCAGGCCTGCACATTGGGATTTGATGGACGTCGTTCCTCTGGGGAAGTTGAGCACTTCCCCGCTGGCGTGGACGGTGACCAGCTTTGTGCCGGGCACTGGTTGCCGGAGGTTCCACACTTGTCCCTGACGGATCGACTGGTAGTAATCGATCGGGTCTTCCGGGTGTCGGAGCCCCGGGTCCTCGTCGTAGCCGTGTTGCGCACGGGCGTAATCCCGTTGCATCTCGGCCTCTTTCTGCTTCCGGAGAGTTTCCAGAACCCGCTGCGCTAGGGCATTCACCTTCTCTTCGCTCATCCCGAACCACTGATCACTCATGCCGCCGCCCTCCCCGCAGCTTGTGCTCTGCGGAGGCTCATGCGGCGGGCGGTGGTCAGGCCTCCCCAGGTGCCGGCGGGCTCTTGGTAGGTGAGCGCGTACTCGGCGCACTGCTCGAGGACTGGGCATCGGTGGCACTGGTCAACGGCGAAGTCCTGCTGCTGGCGGTCCTCGGCGATCCATGCGGCGCTGTCAGGGCCACGGCACGGTATCTCCACCCCGGAGTGCTGGCGGTCCTCGATGTGGGCGAGCAGGCGCCCGTGGGCTTCGTCGAGGGTGGTCATTCGGGTCTCCCGTCTCCGTAGGCGTTGAACTTCTGCTTCTCGTGGGCTTCCATCTGCTCGGCGGCGTCCACGATCTGGTCAGCGAGCTCCCACGCGTTTTCCAAGGGGACCCAGATGGCCTGCCTCATGCTCGTGTGGATCAGCACGCCCGGCTGGTATCTGCCGGTGAAGGGCTTCCCACCGCGGGGAAGGGCTTGGGACCAGAAGGGGCGGCGTTCCATCACCACTCCCCCTCTCCGGACAGGCTGTCCGCTGTGTCCGTTGTGTCCGTTTCGCGGAAATCGGACCCGTCGAGGGTGTCCGCTTCTTCACTTCGGACACTTCGGACACTTCGGACAGGGGTGTACAGGCCGCGTCCGATCTTGGCGATGCGCCCGGCATCGGCTGCTCGGCGGAGGTAGCGGCCGCACTTGTCGGCGTCCCATCCGAGCATCACGGCGAGGTCCCCGGCCTTCGTGCCCTCCGGGTACTGACTCACCTTGGCGACGAGCTCAGCCATCGGATCTCCCACGTTCTTCGTGGCTTCCCGCTGCCGGGCCTCCTCGGCGGCTTCCATCAGCGACGTCCCATCGAGGGACCATGTGCCGGTATCCGAGTGGAACGTCACCGCGTACTCGCCCTCGGCCGCGTCACGGGAGGTGACTTGCAGCGTCCCGCCGGCGTCGTGCCTGTTGCGGGTCAGGACGAGGATTGTGTCCGCCCCGCCGGTGAGGCCCTGCGTGCCGCTGGTGGCCTGTGTGAAGTCCTCCGCACCCTGTTTTCGCGTGTGGTGCACGGCCATGAGCGCGGCTCCGGGATAGGCGCCCACGAGGTCCCGCAGGCCGCCGCTGACGGAGTAGTCGGCGTGGTAGGCAGACTGGCCCATCCGCGCTGGGGGCATCACCTTGCCGAGCGTGTCGAGGATGACCAGCGGCCCGTCCTCGGCGTGCCGGTCCAGGAAGGAACCGATGGTGCTCAGCACCGGCCCGTCGAGCGTGGTGAGGAACGTGATGTTCCCGGGAAGGTCAGCGACTCCCATGTTGCGCAGGCGGCGCTGCAGTCGCTTCGGTCCGTCCTCCAGTGCCAGGTACAGCACCGGGGCCTGTCGCACTGGGATGGTTCCGAACGCGTCCCCGCCTGTCGCGGTGGCCACGGCGAGGCCTAGGACCATCCAGCTCTTCCCGATCTTCGGGGCTGCTACCAGAAGTGAGAAACCTTCCGGAATAAGCCCGTCCACGACATAGCGAGTCGGGGGGAAATTCTGGGCCATCAACCACGAGCCGGTGAATGCCCCGTCAAGGGGATCCGGTGCCGTAGCGGTCTCCATGAAGTCACTCATGCGTCCTCCTTTCGATTCTCAAGCGGCGGGATGGGCCGCGGGGTGGCTTTCTCGTCTTCGGCGAGGTAGCTCAGGAAGTCAGCGGCGACGTGCTCGGAGCGGGCGTGCAGCTGGTCGACGGCGTCCTGCCGGCCGACCCGGTGCCCCCACCGGTAGAGATGGACGGCCACCGGGTCAGCGCGTAGCAGGGCGTCGATGGCGGTCTGCTGCGCGGTTTCCGGGGACATGAGCCGTGGTGGGCTGGTGGTGAGCCCGGCGGCGGGTGTGTCCGCCGCCGGGCGGGAGTTGGGTTGGGTACTCAAGGGGTCTTCTCCTTCTGAACGTCCACAGGCGATGCGTGGGGGTTCAGGCGCGGGCGCGCTCAGAGGGAGATGCCCGGTCCTGCCATAGTGAGTACTTCCGGGGCGGGTCCACTGAGGCCGGCCGCCGCGATGGCGACGAGGTGCGCGGTGGTGAGGATGACGGCGACTGCGGTGCGCTGGACGATCACTCTCACAGGGCACCGCCCTCGAGCTGCTCGGCGCGGCGGATGAACTGACCGAACTCGGAGTAGGCGGTCTTCAGATCCTCGAGCGTGTACTCGCGGTTTCTGTCAGTGACGTCCAGGGTGTAGGTGTGACCCTTGCCCGGCTCCCAATAGGCGCCGATCGAGAGTGTGGCCTCGACGTCGATGCCGTGGTGCTGCCAGAGGGTCACGGGGCCTTCGTCGTCAGAGAAGCCTGTAGCCGGGGTGAAGCCTGCGGGGGCGGTGGTGCTGGCGGTAGAATCGTTGATAGACACGGGGGTGTCCTTCCGTTGATCTAGCGGATGGTCCTGGCGGTCCCGGTGCGCGTCTTGGCGGATGAAGCACCGGGGCCGTTTTCCTTTTGCTGCCGCAGGACGTTTCCTACAGCTCGTTCGCCCGTTGGATCTGAGTAGCTGATCACCCGGGCGAGGTCTGGGTTTTCACTGCAGTCCCCTCGGCGGACGCGGTGGGCGAGCCGTCGAGCTTGGGACACTGAGAGGTGCTGCCCCTTGACCTGTGCTGCCGTGAGAAGGTCCTTCACCAGGTCCGTTTTTGGGCGTGTTCCAGTTGGGACTGTGAGCATCTGTTTTCCCTTTCGGGGAGCTCGGCCCGTCTCGTCTAACCAGGCCGTAGGGGTGGTGCTGGGGGTGCTTAGGCGGCGCCGGTGATGGTGCGTGTGTTGGCGGTGAGCCATTCCTCCACGCTGCTCCACCGGTAGAGGACCCTGCGCCCTGCCTTGATGAACGCCGGCCCTGTGCCGCGGTAGCGATGCTGGGCGAGCGATCCGACCGTGATGCCTAGGTACTCGGCGACGTCTTCGGGCTTCGCGAGCTGTTCTCCCACTTCAATCTCCTCCCTTCTGATCATCAAATGTGATGACCTGTGAACTACAGTAGAGATGATGGCGAAGGGTGTCAAGTCCTCAGAAGCGAGGATATGAGGACTTGTCTATGCTGACCTCTATGACACGCACTGTGCCTGACGTGATAGGGCAGAACGTTCGACAGATTCGTGAGCGCCGTGGGTTGACGCTGGACGACATAGCACGAGAGTCGCGGGAGTATGGGCTCCGGTGGAACACTGGCAGGGTGTCCCGCATTGAGCGCGGCGATGGTGCTGTAACGATGGAGACGCTGCTGGTCCTGGCGTTGGTGCTGTCGGAACTCACTGGTGAATCTGTCACTCCGGCCGTTTTGCTCGACGCATCTGAACCTATCGAGATCGCACCCCAGGCGACCCTGCGGCCAGGCGTCGTCCGCGAAGTGCTAGAGGGGCGGAACGCCGGGTTGTTCGTCGGTGATCTAGTCGACGGGGAAAAGCTCATCCAGGAAGCAGTTGGACGCCTTCAAGACCGGATGGGCGCATACCGGAACGTCATGGGCCCTGGATTCGATACGGAACGGGTCAATGAAGCACAGGCTGCATGGTCCCTGGCGGACGAGCGAGCTGCCCGAAAGTTGGGAGTGGCCAATGCGGAATTCTTGGCGTGGTCGGTCCGCCTGTGGGGACACACCATGTCGGCCGAAGTCGAGAAGCGCGCCGAACCGGGTGCGTCCCCACAGAAAAAGGGGCGGATCACCCGGGTACTGCTGGACGAACTACGGCAGGCCGTGAACCGTGGCGACGATTGAGGGCTACGACACCAAGGCTGGCAAGCGATACCGGGTCAGGTACCGGACGCCGGACCGCCGGCAGACCGACAAACGCGGCTTCAAAACCAAGCGAGACGCGGAACGGTTCGCCCGATCGGTCGAGGTGTCCAAGGACCGCGGAGAGTGGATCGACCCTGCGGACGCACGGGCCACGATCGGGGAGCTCGGCGCCGCATGGATCGAGAACAGGACCAACCTGAAGCCGTCCACGTTCCGGTCCGTAGAGTCAGCCTGGCGGATCCATGTAGAGCCAAGGTGGGGCCACTCCGTCGTCTCCGAAGTGCGGTTCTCGGACGTCGAGGCATGGGTGGGAGGGCTGGCCCGGGAGAGGTCCCCCAGCACCGTCCTGCGCGCCCACGGGGTACTGCTCTCCATCCTCGAGGGCGCTGTCCGTGACCGGCGTGTCCTGTCGAATCCCGCGGCTGGGGTGGCGCTCCCCCGGAAGCAACGCAAGGCGCACCTCTACCTGTCCCACGAACAGCTGCACGCCTTGGCCGGCGCATCGAAGCACCGGACGCTGCTGCTCGTCCTCGGGTACACCGGCCTGCGGTGGGGTGAGGCAGTCGGGTTGCGAGTTCGGGACGTGGACCTGCCCCGGAGGCGGTTGAACATCGAGCGGAACGCCGTCGAGGTCGGTTCTCGAATCGAGGTCGGCACACCGAAGTCCCACAAGCGGCGGACGGTGCCGTTCCCGGACTTCCTGGCATCCCTGCTTGCCGAACAGGTCGAGGGTAAGGGTCCGGAAGACCTAGTGTTCCCTGGTCCGTCAGGCGGATTCCTGCGGCGCCCAAAGCTCTCCGAGGCAGTGCAGGACGGCGAGGACGGGCGCAAGCGCTCCGGCGACGGGCACAGCTGGTTCTCCGCTGCGCTCAGGGATGCGGAACTCGGGCACATGACCCTGCACGATCTCCGGCACACGGCAGCATCGCTGGCAGTGTCCGCCGGCGCGAACGTCAAGGCAGTGCAGCGGATGCTCGGGCACGCCTCGGCCGCGATGACGCTGGACGTGTACGCGGACCTCTTCGAAGACGACCTGGACGCCGTGGCGACCGCCCTAGATCACGCTGCTTCTCGGGCGGGTGTGGGCAAAATGTGGTCAGGCAACGACCCCAAGGCATGAGATAACCCCCCGAATCGCCGGTATATCAACGATCCAGGGGGTTCCCCTCAGGTGGGCCCCGTGGGGCTCGAACCCACGACCCATGGATTAAAAGTCCACTGCTCTACCAACTGAGCTAGAGGCCCGCGCCCGGTCGGCGGGCACGGGGTGCGGCCGGTCCGGAGCGGGCACCACTCTACCGCAAGGTCCCCGTGCGCCCGGAACCCCACCCCGCCCGGGAAGTGCCGGCGGGCGCCCCGGCGCGCCCGCCTAGAGTGGTCGTGAGCACCGTGCACACCGACCCGACCGGAGGAGACCGCCCGTGCCGCAGCCGAGCACCGAGGAAGAAGAGCGCGCCGAGACGGGACTGTTCGGCCCCTCGGCCGTCACCGCGTACCTCGAGCAGGTGGTGGAGCAGCTGCGCGACGAGCGCGGCGGCGCCCCCAGCTCCTCCATCCCGGCCCTCGCGGAGGCGGACCCGGAGCGCTTCGGCATCGTCATCGCCACCGCGGACGGCCACGTGTACGAGGCCGGCAGCACGCAGGACGAGTTCAGCCTCCAGTCGATCTCCAAGGCCTTCACCTACGCCCTGGCCCTGCACGATCTGGGGGCGGAGGCCGTGCACGCGAAGATGGACGTGGAGCCCAGCGGGGACGCCTACAACGAGATCTCGCTCCAGCCCGGCACCGGGCGCCCGGCCAACCCCATGATCAACGCCGGGGCGATCGCCTCGACGTGGCTGGTCCCGGACAGCGACCGCGACCTGCGCCGGGACCGGATCCGCGAGGCCTACTCCCGCTGCGCGGGCCGGGACCTGGCCATCAGCCCCGAGGTGCTCGCCCAGGAGCACGACGCCGGGGACCGCAACCGGGCCCTGGGCTACCTGCTGGCCTCCGCCGGGATCATCGAGGGCGACCCCGCGCAGGCGCTCGAGGACTACTTCGCCCAGTGCTCCGTGCTGGTCACCTGCCGCGACCTCGCCCTGATGGGCGCCACCCTCGCCAACGCGGGCACCAACCCGCTCACCGGTGAGGAGGTCTTCGACGCCGAGACCGTGTCCCGGGTCCTGTCCGTCATGAGCTCCTGCGGGATGTACGACGACGCCGGCGAGTGGATGGTGCGGGTGGGACTGCCCGCCAAGTCCGGGGTGGGCGGGGGCATCATCGCCGTCCTGCCGGGCGAGCTGGCGGTGGCGACCTTCTCCCCCGCCCTGGACCGGCACGGCAACAGCGTGCGCGGGGTGCTCGCGTGCGAGCGGCTCTCCCAGGACCTCGACCTGCACTTCACGCACACCGCCCGGGTGGCCCGGTCCACGGTGCGGGCCAGCTACCCGATCGACCAGTCCCCGTCCCTGGTGCGGCGCAACGCCGACGCCGAGGCCGTGCTGGCCGAGCACGGGACGGACGCCGTCGTCGTCGAGCTGCAGGGCGACCTGCTGTTCACGGGCACGGAGACGGCGATCCGCACCGTCCGCGACGTCGCCTACGACGCCTCCTACGTGGTGGTGGACCTGCGCCGGGTGGACGTCATCGCCGACTACGCGATGCCGATGCTGGCCCGGACCCGGCAGGAGCTGCACGCGGCCGGGCGCACCGTGGTGGTGGTCGCCGGAAATCCCGACTTCGGCCGCTCCTTCCGGGGCGATCCGCCGCTGGAGGTCTTCCCGAGCCGTGCTGCGGCCATCAAGTGGGTCGAGGACGCGCTGCTCGAGGAGCACGGCGGGCCGGAGTGCACCCCGTCCCGGGTCAAGCCCGTCGAGTCGGAGCTGTTCTCCCGGCTGGAGCCCGCGGACGCCCGCGCGCTGCGCGTCCGCACCGTGGAGCGCACGTGGGCGGCCGGGGAGAACATCCTGCGCACCGGCCAGAACTTCGCCGGCATCCACCTCATCGTGAGCGGGGACGTGTCGATGTCCCTGCGCACGCCGTCCGGGGAGCGCGTGGAGCTGCAGGTGCTGGGCCCCGGCATGAGCTTCGGCGAGCTCGCCCTGGGCACCGGCGACAAGCAGCACGCGACCCTCAGCGCGGTCACCGACGTCACCGCCCGGGTCCTGTCCCCGCAGACGCTCGCGGAGCTCGAGCAGGAGGACCCGGCGCTGGGGCTGCGGCTGTGGAAGGCGCTGGCCCGGGACGGCTTCGAGCGGGCGGACCAGCAGTGGCGGGACGCGGCGGTGCACGCCTCGGCCAGCGACTGGTGAGCGCTCCGTGGCCCGGCGGGAACCGCGGCCGTACCCTGGACGCATGAGCGACGTCCCCCGCCACCACAAGCCGGTGAAGTTCTCCCCCGAGCAGTTCGACGCCCACGAGGGCGGCCCGGACCCGGCCCGGGTCTCGGAGGCGGCGCACCTCGCCGCCCACGCCCTGGTCTCCCGGGGGCGGGCCAGCGACGACCCGGAGATCAGCCGCCGGCTCATCGAGCTGACCGACGAGCAGGGCCTGGAGGGCATCGCCGAGATGTGGGCGGAGGCCCCGGCGGTCTCGCTCCCCGGGGCGCTGTGGCGGCTCTACGCCCTGCGCGCCGGGGTGCGGAAGGACCCCGTGCGGATGGGCCGGTACTTCGCCGCGGGGCGGGGCACCGCCCAGGTCTCCCACGTGGTCGCCGGCGTGGCGGAGCCTCCCGGGGCCGAGGAGATCACCACGATGGCGGACGCCATCCTCTCCGGGGCGTTCAACGGCGAGTTCGACGTCGCCCTGGACCGGTTCGCGGCCTTCTGCCGCGTGATCGCCCTGGGCCGGATCCGGCTGGCCGACACGGGGCAGCTGCCGGTCCTGCACGAGCACGCGCCCCGGGGACCGAGCACCGTGGCCCTGACCCAGCGCCTCGAGCGCACCGCGGAGGAGCTGGAGGCCTCGGCCAACGCCTGGCGCCGCGGGCACCTGGACTGAGATCCCGGCCACCCCCGGCCGTGCGGGAGGCCACAGCCGCCGGGCTTGGCCTGCGGGGCACGTGGACTACCATGGACTGCAGGTGCCGGGCCGCGGCAGCCCCGGGCTCCATCTCATAGCCGCCACGAGCGGCCTTCCGCCGAGAGGCGCTCCCGGTCCGGCACCGCCCCCTTCCCTCCTCCCCCGCCGCCCGCGGGCCGCGGGGCGTTCGACTGTGCCGTGTACAGTGAAGCCCGCCGTGCTCCGCGGCGCCGGCCCCGACGCCCAGGATGGTCACCAGATGGCGCTTCGCATCTTCCCGGAGGACGAACTGGTCCTGGACCTGCTGGCCGACATGTCGGGACAGGTGACGGAGTCCGTCCGCCTCCTGTCGGAGCTGATCGGGTCCCCCGAGGTGGACGTCGCGACCCTCGACGCGATCCGGGAGTGCGAGGCCCGCTCCACCGACCTCTACTTCTCCGTGATGACCACGGTGCGCTCCACGTTCGTGATCCCCGTCCCCCGGCAGGACGTCTACGTGCTGGGGCACTGGCTCAACAAGGCCGCCGAGGAGCTCCTGGCCGTGGCCGAGGCGCACGTCGCCCACGGACTCACCCGGCCGCCCTCGTACGCCACCGACCAGCTCGGGGTGATCGTGCGCATGTCCGAGCTGACCACCCGTGCCATGCGCGACCTCGCCGGCCTGCAGGGCCTCGACGACTACTGGTACGAGATGCTGCGCCTGGGCAAGCAGGCGGAGCGGATCCACCAGCTGCACATGGCCCATCTGCTGGAGCACCACAAGGCGATCCCGGCCCTGCGCCGGCAGCAGTCCGTCCAGCGCTTCGTGGAGGCGGCCCGGGCGCTGGTGCGCGTGTCCACCGAGGTGGGCCGCATCGTCGTGGCGGAGTCCTGAGCCGCGGTGCTGGTGCTGCTCACGGTCCTGGGCCTGGTCCTCGCCGCCGTCCACGTGGTGGTCAACGGTTTTCACGACGCCCCCAACGCCCTCGCGCTGCCGGTCCGCTCCCGGGCGCTGACCCCCAAGATCGGGCTGGTGCTGAGCGCCCTGGTGAACGCGGCCGGGGTCTTCACGGCCGGCTGGCTCCTGACCGACTGGATCATCCCGGCCACCCCCGTGCCGCTGAACACGGTGGGCTCGGCGGCGCTGGTGTGCGCCCTGGCGAGCACGATCGCCTGGAACGTCTTCACCTGGTGGCTGGGCATGCCGTCCTCCTCGACCACCGCGCTGCTGGGCGGGCTGCTCGGGGCGCTGCTGGGGGCCCGGGCCGTGGACCTGACCGAGCAGGACCCCCTGACCGGGGAGGTGCTGTCCCAGCTCGCCGTCCCGCTCCTGGTGGCCCCCCTGCTGGCCTACGGGCTGGCCTGGGCGCTGGTGGTCCCGCTGCTGCACCTGCTGCGCCACTCCGAGCCCTCGACCACCACCTTCCGCTCCCAGGTGGCCCAGGCCACCGGCGCCGCGGCCATCGCCTTCGGCCACGGGCTCACCCACGGGCGGCGGGCCGTCTGGGTGTTCACCACGCTGCTGCTCTGCGCCGGCCTGCCCGTCTCGGCGCAGGGCCGCGAACCGTGGATCCTGGTCCTCGTCGCGGTGGGGCTGGCCGTGGGGACCCTGTTCGGGGCCTGGCGGATCGCCTACACGCTGTCCTCCCGGATGGTCACCATCGACCCGTTCCGCGGGGCTGTGGCCCAGGGCGTGGCGGGCTCCCTGCTGTTCCTCGGCGGGACGCTCATCCCGGTGGCGATGTCGACCTCCCAGACGGCCGCCGCGGCGATCCTCGGGGCCGGGCGGCAGCAGCGCTTCCACACGGTCAACGTCCGCGTGGTGCGGCGGGTGGTCCTCGTGTGGGTCGTGACGGTCCCGGTCTGCGGGGTCGTCTCGGCCACGCTGCTGCTGGCGCTCTCGCCCCTGCTGTAGCGCGCCCGCGGCCGGGCCGTCCCCACACCCTCCGCCGACGACGACGGGCGCCTCCCCCGGTGGGGGCGGCGCCCGTCGTCGTCGGCGCGTCGGCTCAGCCGAAGCGGCCGGAGACGTAGTCCTCGGTCTGCTGCTGCTTCGGGTTGGAGAAGATCTCCGAGGTGGGGCCGTACTCGATGAGCTTGCCGGGCTTGCCGGTGCCCTGGATGTTGAAGAACGCCGTCCGGTCCGAGATGCGGGAGGCCTGCTGCATGTTGTGGGTCACGATCACCACGGTGTAGTCCTGCTTGAGCTCGTTGATCAGGTCCTCGATCGCCAGGGTGGAGATCGGGTCCAGGGCGGATGCCGGCTCGTCCATGAGGATCACGTCCGGCTTCACCGCGATCGCCCGGGCGATGCACAGGCGCTGCTGCTGGCCGCCGGAGAGGCTGGAACCCGGCTTGTCGAGGCGGTCCTTGACCTCGTTCCACAGGTTGGCGCCCTGCAGGGAGCTCTCCACCAGCGCGTCGGCGTCCCCCCGGGAGATCCGCTTGCTGTTCAGCTTCACGCCCGCGAGCACGTTGTCCCGGATGGACATGGTGGGGAAGGGGTTCGGGCGCTGGAAGACCATGCCGATCATGGAGCGCACCACGACCGGGTCCACGCCCTGGCCGTAGAGGTCGTCGCCGTCGAGGAGCACCTGGCCCTCCGCGCGGGCACCGGGGATCACCTCGTGCATGCGGTTGAGGGTACGCAGGAAGGTCGACTTGCCGCAGCCGGACGGACCGATGAAGGCGGTCACCGACCGGGCGTCGATCCCCATGCTCACGTCCTCCACGGCCAGGAAATCGCCGTAGTAGACGTTCAGGTGGTCGACGTCGATTCGCTTGGACATGGTGTGTTCCTTGCTCTTTTCTTCGCAGAGGTGTGTGCAGAGGTGTGTGCGGAGCTCAGCGGCCGGCGGTCTTGGGGGCGAACGCCCGGGCCACGAGACGGGCCACGAGGTTGAGCAGCATCACGATCAGGATCAGGATCAGCGCCGCCGCCCACGCCCGCTGCTGTGAGGGGTCGGGGCTCGTGGGGGACGTGGGGGTCATGATCTGGTAGTAGATGAACGTCGGCAGGGTGGTCATCCATCCCGAGAAGGAGTTCCAGTTGATGGCCGTGGCGAATCCGGCGGTGACCAGCAGCGGGGCGGTCTCGCCGATCACGCGGGCGATCGCCAGCGTCACCCCGGACGCGATCCCGGAGATCGCGGTGGGGATGACGACCTTGAGAATGGTCCGCCACTTGCGCACGCCCAGGGCGTAGGCGGCCTCGCGCAGCTCGTTGGGGACGATCTTCAGCATCTCCTCGGTGTTCTTCACCACCGTGGGGATCATGAGCACGGTCAGGGCCACCGCCGCCACGAAGCCGAAGCGGGTGGACGGGCCGAGCAGCAGGCCGAACAGGGCCGCGGCGAACAGGCCGGCCACGATCGAGGGAATGCCGGTCATGACGTCGACGAAGAACGTGATGCTCTTGCCGAGCCAGCCGCCCTTCGAGTACTCGACGAGGTAGATGGCGGTCAGGAGCCCGATCGGCACCGACAGGAGGGTGGCCCAGAACGTGATCGAGACCGTCCCGACGATGGCGTGGTACGCCCCGCCCAGCACCGGGCTCTCCCCCGCGGCGGCGGCGTTGTCCGTGGCGCCGGTGACACCGTTCATGGACGTCAGCAGCAGGTTCGAGGTCAGACCGGGCAGCCCGTTGGCCAGCACCGTCCAGACCACGGAGATCAGCGGGATCACGGCCAGCACGAACGCCGTGTAGACCAGGTAGGTCATCAGGGAGTCCGCGCCGTTGCGCGGGCCCTCGACCGCCGTCACGGCGACCGGTGCGGCGATCAGGAACACCACGGCGGCCAGGACAGCCCACAGGGCCACGGAGAAGCCGAACAGCGCCGCGAGGGCCGCGCCCACCACCACGGCGGCCGCACCGATCGCGGGCACCAGCCATCCGGGCTTCTGGTTGCGGGTGAGCGTCGACCGGCGCGGCGAGGACGGACGCACGGGAGCGGGGTTGCGGAGGGCGGTGTTGAACATCAGTTGGCTCCCGAGAATTCCTTGTAGCGGGCGACGATGGCGCGGGCGATCATGTTCACGACCAGGGTGATCACGAACAGGATCAGGCCGGCCGCGATGAGCTCGGACAGGCGGAGGCCGTAGGCCTCCGGGAAGTTCAGGGCGATCTCCGCAGCAATGGTCTGGTTGCCGGACTGGACCAGGGACGTGGTGAGCGGGCCGCTGGAGAGCACCAGGCCACCGCCATGGTCTCCCCGAGGGCCCGGCCCAGCGCGAGCATCACGGCCGAGACGATGCCCGGACGGCGAACGGGAGCACCGTCATCCGGATCATCTCCCAGCGGGTGGCGCCGAGGGCCAGTGCGGCCTCCTCGTGCAGCTTGGGCGTCTGGACGAACAGCTCGCGCGACATCGCCGTGATGATCGGCAGGATCATGATCGCCAGCACCACACCGGCCGTGAGCATCGTCTTGCCGGTCTGGGAGGCGGGCCGGCGAAGAAGGGGATGAACCCCAGGTTGCCGGAGAGCCAGGCGTAGAAGGGCACCATCGACGAGGCGAGCACCGTGGTGCCCCAGGCCCCGTAGATCACCGAGGGGATCGCCGCCAGCAGGTCGATGACGTAGCCCACGGGCTTGGCGATCCGCGCCGGCGCGTAGTGGGAGATGTACAGCGCCACAAGCACCCCGATCGGGGTCGCGATCACCAGGGCGATGACGGCGGCCACCACGGTGCCGATGACCATGGGCCAGATGTAGGACCAGAAGCCGGCGCCGCCGGAGACGTCCTCCGCGGGCGCCTGGAAGGTGGGCAGCGCCTGCAGGAACAGGAACAGGGCCACGGCGGCGAGGACCGCGAGGATCAGCACGCCGGCCCCGAGGCTGAGCCCGGAGAAGATCGAGTCGCCGGCCCTGCCGCCGGAGGCGGTCTTCCTGGCGGTGACGGTGGTGGACATGTCGGGTGCCCCTTCGATTGCCTGACACGGGTCGCACCGGGACGGGGTTGTGCCCCGGCGCCTGGGTCCGGTGACGCTCCTCACGGCGGAGGCGCCTCACACACAAATGTCCCGTTCGGCGCGAGCACGGGCCACGGGCCCGGGCCCGCACCGAACGGGACCAGCAGAACTGGATCAGCCGGCGACCGTGATCTGGTCGATCGCCTCCTGCGCGGAGCTGCGCAGGTTCTCGGACATCGGGGCCGAGCCGGCGGCGTCGGCCGCGGCCTGCTGCCCCTCCTCGCTGATGACGTACGAGCCGAACGCCTTGGCGAGGTCAGCGGTCTCCTGAGAATCGTACTGCGAGCAGTACAGGTGGTAGGACACGAGCACGATCGGGTAGGCCCCGGACTCGGTGGTGTCGCGCTCGAGGTCCATCGCCATGTCGTACTCGGCGCGCCCCTCGACGGGGGTGGAGTTCTCCACCGCGGTGGCGGCGGCCTCGGCGGAGTACGGGACGTACTCCTCGCCCACGCCCACTGCCACGGTGCCGAGGTCACCCACGGCAGAGGCGTCGGCGTAGGTGATCGCGCCCTCGGTGGAGCTGGTGGACTGCACCACCCCGGCGGTGCCCTTGTTGTTCTCGGCGGCCCACTGCGAGGGCCAGTTGCCCGAGACCTCCTCGGTCCACACGTCGGGGGCGGCCGCGGCCAGGTACTCCTGGAAGTTCTCCGTGGTGCCGGACTCGTCGTTGCGGTGCACCACGGTGATCGGGGTGTCCGGCAGGTCGGCGTCCGGGTTGAGCTCGGCGATCGCCGGGTCGTTCCAGGTGTCGATCTCCCCGGTGAAGACCTGCGCGATGGTGGGCCCGTCCATGTTCACGGTCTCCACGCCGGGCAGGTTGAAGGCCACCGCGATCGGGGAGATGTAGGCCGGGATGTGGAAGCCGCCGTCGGGCCCGCAGACCTCCTTGGACGCCTCGTACTCCTCCTCGTCGAGGTAGGCGTCGGTGCCGGCGAAGTCGGCACCGCCGGCGACGAAGGCCTCCCGGCCGGCGCCGGAGCCGTCCGGGGAGTACTGCACCTGGGCCTCGGGGTTGGCGCTCTGGAAGCCGTTCTGCCAGGCGGTCATCGCGGCCTGCTGGGAGGACGCGCCGATGCCGGTGAGCGTGCCCGACACTCCGGCGCCCGCGGCCGAGGACTCGCCCGAGCCGGTCGCTTCGCCCGTCGCGTTGTCGGAACCGCACGCGGTGAGTGCGAGCGAGCCGATGGCCAGGACGGCCGCGGAACGGCCGAGGTGGGAAACCTTCACTTGATAGCCCCTTCAGATCACAGTTGCGCCCCGTCGAGGGGCCGTCGTCCAGCGTGGCTCCGGATGTCGTCGGAGCCGGTGCGAGAGGCGGATCTGCGGTCGTCCCGCGGACCTCTCACCGGGAGACCTTAGGGAGCGCAGGTAGCCAGATTGGCCCGCGAAGGTGAACGGAGGGTGAACACAGGCCCCGAGGGCAGGGCAGGGTCGCGCAACTCACACCGGGGACCTGCCCGGTGCCGTGAAGGGGCGCGGGAGCGGAGCCGGCCCGCCGGAGGTCCCCGGCCG
Source organism: Kocuria sp. CNJ-770 (assembly GCF_001942375.1). NCBI lineage: Bacteria > Bacillati > Actinomycetota > Actinomycetes > Micrococcales > Micrococcaceae > Kocuria > Kocuria sp. CNJ-770. Next base: position 10,181 of record NZ_MKJW01000093.1, on the reverse strand, counting down.
CTCCCCTAGGATGGGCCCATGCAGCCAGGCGACCGTGCGCGAGCCGCGGCCCGTGCGGTGCGCAGCCGCACCAGGGTCGGCCTGACGCGGGTCCGCACGGGTCTGCTGCAGAGCTTCCAGATCACGGTCGCGAGCGTCGGGGCCTACGTGATCGCCGAGCGGCTCCTGGGCCACTCCGGACCGATCTTCGCCGCCACCGCGGCCCTGGTGGCCCTGGGCTTCGCCAAGGACGGACTGCGCTACCGTCGTGTGCTCGAGGTCTCGATCGGCTGCACCCTCGGCATCGCCGTGGGGGACACGCTGATCCACGTCCTGGGCACCGGGGTGTGGCAGGCCGCGGTGGTGCTCATGACCTCGATCCTGCTCGCCCGCTTCCTGGACAACGGCACGCTGTTCACCACGCAGATGGGCCTGCAGGCCGTGCTCGTGGTCCTGCTCCCGCCCTCCCAGGACGGCGTGTTCGCCCGTTCCACCGACGCCGTCGTGGGCGGGGCCTGCGCCCTGGCCATGGCCTACTTCGTGCCCACGGACCCGCGGCGGCAGCCGCGCCAGGACCTGCGGGCCCTGGTCGACGAGTTCTCCGGGGTGCTGCGGGAGGCCGGCCGCGCCGTCGAGGACTACGACGCCACCGCCGCCTGGCACGCCCTCGTGCGCTCCCGCCAGACCCAGCCGCTCGTGGACTCGGTGACCTCCGGGCTGAAGTCCGCCGTGGAGATCGCGACGGCCTCCCCGCTGTACCGCGGCCGCCGCGCGGAGATCGAGACCATCGGGCGCTCCATCCGCTATCTCGACCTCGCCGTGCGCAACGCCCGGGTGCTCACCCGCCGGCTCGCCTCGGTGCTCAACCACGTGACCCTCTCGGACGAGGCCGTGGCCGCCCTGACCGACGCCCTCGACGACCTCGCGGACGCGGTCAGCACCCTGGGCAACGCGCTGGCGGTGGCCGCCCCCGGGTCCCGGGAGAGCTACCTGCGCCAGGCCCGCAACGAGCTGGCGAACGTGGCCGGGCGGCTGCACCCGCGCGAGATGGGGGTGCGGACGATGGAGGGCGAGACCCTGGTGCTGGACATGCGGCCGATGGTCGTGGACCTGCTCGAGGCGGCCGGCATGACCCACGAGGAGGCTCGCGACCAGCTCCCCCGGCTGGAGGGCTGGGACCGCGCCTGAGCAGCACTCCGGCCGGCGCGGGCCGCCCCGTCACGGCCGGGCCCGGGCCCGGAGGGCACGCACCCGGACCTCGACGGCCGCGAGCGACGGCCGCGGGCGGCGCCGGTGGCAGGCGGGCCGGCTCAGCAGCAGGACGAGGACAGCAGCGGCAGCGGGGCACGCTCGAGAGCCACCGGCTGCGGGCCCGAGCCGCAGGCCTCGGCCGGCTCCTCGGCGGCCTGCGGGGCGCAGCAGCCCTGCTCCTCGCCGCTGTCGCCCGCGGGCCCGAGGGCCGGCAGGTCGCAGGAACCACCCAGATCGGTGGAGCACACCCCGGTCTCGGGCAGGAGCAGTTGCACGTCGTCGGCGGCTTCCCGGTCCCCGGCCAGGGCGGCGGCGATGGAGCGGACCTGCTCGTAGCCGGTGGCCAGGAGGAAGGTGGGGGCACGTCCGTAGGACTTCATGCCCACGATGTAGAAGCCGGCCTCGGGGTGGGCCAGCAGCTTCTCCCCGTGCGGGGCCACGGATCCGCAGGAGTGGAACTCCGGGTCGATCAGCGGTCCCAGCTGCTTCGGGGCGTCGACGGCCGGGTCCAGCTCCAGGCGCAGCTCCGAGAGCATCGCGAGGTCGGGGCGGAAGCCGGTGGCCGGCACCAGCAGATCCACGCTGAGTTCTGCGTCCCCGGTGGGGGTGGTGGCCCGGACGCTCAACCTGCCAGCGGTCGAGGTGAAGCGGGTGATGGTGAAGGAGGTGTGCACTTCGATCACCCCGGATTCCACGAGGTGGCGCAGCCGGGTGCCCAGCGCGCCCCGGGCGGCCAGTTCGTCGCGGTCCTCCCCGCCGTAGACCCGAGTGACGTCGGCGGAGCGCACGGCCCAGGAGATCCGGGTGCCTGGCTCGGTCTCGGCCAGGGCGCCGAGCTCGAGCAGGGTGTTGGCCGCGGAGTGCCCGGCCCCCACGACGAGCACGTGGCGGCCGGAGAAACGGTGCCGGTCCCGGCCGGTGACGTCGGGCAGCGGGGCGGTGATCCGCCCGGCGGTCACGGCCTCGGCCTCGCCGGGGGCGGGTAGCCCGGCTTGGCCCAGCGGGTTGGGCGTCGCCCAGGTGCCGGAGGCGTCGATCACCGTCGACGCCTCGACGTCCTCCACCGCACCATCGGTGCGCTGGAGGCGCACCAGGAACGGGGTGGACTCCCGGTTGGCGGTGCGGGTCTTGTCCATCCCCGCCCGGGACACGGCCACCGCCCGGGCGCCGGTGCGGATCCGTTCCGCCAGGACGTCCGCGAGGGGCTCCAGGTACTGCTCCACCAGCTCGGCGCCGGTCGGCAGCGCCTCGGGGTCCGGGGCGGTCCAGCCGGTGCCGGCCAGCAGACGGGCGGCGGCCGCGTCGACGTCGTAGCGCCACGGGGAGAACAGGCGGGTGTGGCCCCAGTCGCGGATCGCCGCCCCCGCCCGGGGGCCGGCCTCGAGGACCAGCGGGGTCAGGCCGCGCTCGAGCAGGTGCGCGGCGGCGGCCAGCCCGACGGGCCCGGCGCCGATCACGACGACGGGCAGATCGATGCTCCCGGTCATGTTCTGCGGACCTCTCATTCGGCGGTGCCGGCCGGCAGCAGCTCGGAGACCAGGGTCTGGACGCGGGTCCTGATCTCGTCGCGGATGGGCCGCACGGCCTCCACACCCTTGCCGGCCGGGTCCTCCAGGGCCCAGTCCTCGTACCGCTTGCCCGGATGGAACGGGCAGGCGTCCCCGCAGCCCATGGTGATCACCACGTCGGAGCCCTGCACCGCCTGGTCGGTGAGGATCTTCGGGGTCTGGGCGCTCAGGTCGATGCCCTCCTCGGCCATGGCCTCCACGGCGGCCGGGTTCACCGCGTCGGCCGGGGCGGAGCCGGCCGAGCGGACCTCGATGCGGCCTCCGGAGAGGTGGGTCAGGTAGGCGGCGGCCATCTGGGACCGCCCGGCGTTGTGCACGCACACGAACAGGACGGAGGGCTTGTCCGTGGTCTCGGCCGCGGACGTGGGGTCGGTGCTCATGGGGTGATCCGTTCTGTCGGACGGGGAAAGAGGTGAGGGGGACGGTTCAGGCGTGCGTGCCGTCGGTGAGCTCGGTGAGCTCGGTGAGCAGCCGCTGCACGCGGGTGTCGATGTCGTCGCGGACCAGGCGCATCCGCTCGGCACCCTCGATCCCTCGGGTGGAGGGCTCGTCGGTGTGCCAGGTCTCGATGGTGCCGGCCATGCCCGCGACGGGCTCGACCGTCGCCTCGTCGCCCAGGACCACGACCCGGTCCACGGAGCGCAGCAGCTCGGGGTCGATGGGCTTCGGGGTGCCGGAGGACATGTCGGCCCCGATCTCGGCGACGACCTCGGCGGACAGTGCGTTGATCGTGCTGCCCGGCGTGGTGCCGGCGGAGTGGACCTCCACAGCACCCGCGGCGTGGTGGTCCATGAGGGCGGCGGCCATCTGGGACTTGCCGCCGTTCTTGGCGCAGACGAACAGGACGGAGGGCTTGGTGGTCTCGGTGCTCAACTGGTGCTCCTGGAAGGTCGCGGGGTCAGCGGGTGGGGACGGTACGGTCACCGGGGAAGAGCTTCCGCCCGGCCCACAGGGACACGTAGACCAGCGCCACGAGCACGGGCACCTCGATCAGCGGGCCGACCACTCCGGCGAGGGCCTGTCCGGAGGTCACCCCGAAGGTGCCGATGGCCACGGCGATGGCCAGCTCGAAGTTGTTGCCGGCGGCGGTGAAGGCCACGGTGGTGGACTTCGCGTAGTTCAGGCCCAGGCGCGGGAGACGAGCAGCCCGATGCCGAACATGAGGAAGAAGTAGACCAGCAGCGGCCACGCGATGCGCACCACGTCCCAGGGGTTCGAGGTGATCGCGTCGCCCTGCAGGGCGAAGAGCAGCACGATGGTGAACAGCAGCCCGTACAGGGCCCAGGGACCGAGCTTCGGCAGGAACGTGCCCTCGTACCAGTCGCGGCCCTTGGCCTTCTCGCCGAGGGTGCGGGTGAGGAACCCGGCCACCAGCGGGATGCCCAGGAAGACCAGCACGGAGACGACGATGGACCAGACCGAGAACTCCGCCGACGTCGTTGGCAGGCCCAGCCAGGACGGCAGGACCTGGAGGTAGAACCAGCCCAGGGCGCCGAAGGCGATGATCTGGAAGACGGAGTTGACCGCCACCAGCACGGCCGCCGCCTCCCGGTCCCCGCAGGCCAGGTCGTTCCAGATCAGCACCATGGCGATGCACCGGGCCAGGCCCACGATGATCAGCCCGGTGCGGTACTCCGGCAGGTCGGGCAGGAAGATCCAGGCCAGGGCGAACATCAGCGCGGGCCCGACGATCCAGTTCAGCGCCAAGGAGGCGCCCATCAGCCGCCGGTCGCCGGCCACGCGGTGGGTCTCGTCGTAGCGGACCTTGGCGAGCACCGGGTACATCATCACCAGCAGCCCGATCGCGATGGGCACGGACACCTCGCCCACCCTCACCGCCTCCAGGGCGGTGTCCAGCCCCGGCAGGAACCGGCCGAGCAGGAGGCCGGCGAGCATCGCGGCGATGATCCAGGCGGGCAACCAGCGGTCGAGGAAGGACAGGTCCTTCATCACCCCCTGGGAGGCGGCGGGGACGGTGGCGGTGTTGCTCATGGGCGGGTCCGGTCCTTCATATCGACAACTATCTATCGGTCACCCTAAGGAACATATTGACACACGTCAATGTAGAGTGGGGGGATGACTGCCGCACCGGATCTTCAGGCCGCCGCTGCCGATCAGTGCGTCCCCAGCACGACGGGCACGGAGTGCTGCTCGCTCTCGGGCGGGCCCATGACCCCCGACGACGCCCAGCGGATCGCCGGCCGGCTCAAGGCCCTGTCCGACCCCACCCGCCTGCGGCTGCTCTCGCACGTGGCGGCGCAGGGCTGCAGCGCGGTCTGCGTGTGCGACCTGACCGCGGTGGTGGACATCAGCCAGCCCACGGTGAGCCACCACATGAAGAGGCTCGTCGACGCCGGGCTGGTCACCCGCGAGCAGCGCGGCAAGTGGGCCCACTACTCCGTGGTCCCCGAGGCCTTCGCCGAGCTCCGCTCCTTCCTCGACCTGGGCTGAGCCGGCGCCGAGGCCGGCGCTGCGCCGTCCGCTGAGGCCGTCCGCTTAGGCCGTCCGCCGCGGCCGATAGCCTGGTCGCCATGAGCACCCGCACCCGCCGCAACTCCCCCGCCTACCGCTGCACCGAGTGCGGCTGGAGCACGGCCAAGTGGGTGGGCCGGTGCGGGGAGTGCCAGGCGTGGGGCACGGTCGAGGAGATCGGCGAGCACAAGGCCCGCACCACTGCGGCACGCTCCATCGCCGAGCCCGCCCGGCCCATCGCCCAGGTCGACGCCACCGTCGCGACGTCGGCGCCCACCGGCGTGCCGGAGCTGGACCGGGTCCTCGGCGGCGGCCTCGTGCCCGGGGCGGTCGTCCTGATGGCCGGGGAGCCGGGGGTCGGGAAGTCGACACTGCTGCTCGACGTCGCCGCCCGCTTCGCCGAGGGCGCCGGCACGGGGACCCGCGACGTCCTCTACGTCACCGGCGAGGAGTCCGCCGCGCAGGTGAAGCTGCGCGCGGACCGGATCGGCGCCGTCGCCCCCACCCTCTTCCTGACCGCGGAGACGGATCTCGCCACCGCCCTGGGCCACATCGAGACGATCTCGCCCCGCCTGCTCGTGGTCGACTCCGTGCAGACACTGGCCAGCGCCGAGGTCGAGGGCTCCGCCGGCGGGGTCACGCAGGTGCGCGAGGTCGCGGCCTCCCTCATCGCCGCGGCCAAGAAGCGGAACATGACCACCCTGCTCGTCGGCCACGTGACCAAGGACGGCTCCATCGCCGGCCCCCGGCTGCTGGAGCACCTCGTGGACGTGGTGTGCCAGTTCGAGGGCGAGAAGCACTCCCGGATCCGGCTCCTGCGGGCGGTGAAGAACCGCTACGGGCCCACCGACGAGGTCGGCTGCTTCGACCTCACCGAGACCGGCATCACGAGCGTCGAGGACCCCTCTGGCCTGTTCGTCTCCCGCACGGCCATGCCGGTCTCCGGGACGTGCCTGACCGTCACGCTCGAGGGCCGCCGCCCCCTCCTCGCCGAGGTGCAGGCGCTGCTGGACCGCTCCGCCACCGCGCAGCCCCGGCGTGCCACGGCCGGACTGGACTCCTCGCGCGTGGCGATGCTGCTCGCCGTCCTGCAGCGCCGGGCCGGGGTGAACCTGGCCGGGCTGGACTGCTACGTCTCCACGGTCGGCGGGGTCAAGCTCACGGAGCCCTCCACCGATCTCGCCGTGGCCATGGCCCTGGCCTCCGCCGCGCAGGACCGGCCCCTCCCCCAGCGGCTCGTGTGCTTCGGGGAGGTCGGCCTGGCCGGCGAGGTGCGGCCCGTCCCGGGCATCGGCCGCCGCATCCAGGAGGTCGCCCGGCTCGGCTTCACCCACGCGGTGGTGCCGGCCAGCTCGACCGGACCGGGTGCGGTCCCGGCCGGCTTCACCGTGCGGGAGGTGACCACGATCACCGAGGCCATGGAGCTGCTCTTCCCCCGGTCGGGCGCCGGTTCCGGGCAGAAGCGGCAGACCGCCGCGGCCGTATGATGTGACCGTGGCGAAGACCCCTGAGAACGCACTGCGCAAGACGCTGGCCCGCATCGCACCGGGCACCGAGCTGCGCACCGGTCTCGAACGGATCCTGCGCGGCCGCACCGGTGGCCTGCTGGTGCTGGGCTTCGACCGGTCCGTGGAGGCGATCTGCTCCGGGGGCTTCGACATCAACACCGACTTCTCCGCGCCCAAGCTGCGGGAACTGGCCAAGATGGACGGCGCCATCATCTGCGACCGGGACGCCACCCGCATCCTCAAGGCCGGGGTGCAGCTCGTGCCGGACGCCTCGATCGACACCAGCGAGTCCGGCACCCGGCACCGCTCGGCGGAGCGCACCGCCAAGGAGACCGGGGTCCCGGTGATCTCGGTGAGCCAGTCGATGAGCGTCATCACCATCTACGTGGGCGAGACCCGCTACGCGATCGAGGGCTCCCAGTCGATCATGGCCCGCGCCAACCAGGCGCTGCAGACGCTGGAGCACTACAGCAACCGCATGGAGCAGGTCCTCGGCAACCTCTCCTCGCTGGAGATCGAGGCGTCCGTGACCGTGCGGGACGTGGCGCTGACCCTGCAGCGCATGGAGATGGTGCGGCGGATCTCCTCCGAGATCGGCTGGTACGTCCTCGAGCTGGGCGTGGACGGCCGGCTCATCGCCCTGCAGCTCGAGGAGCTGACCGCGGGCACGGGCCCGGGGCCCGACGTCGTGCTGCGGGACTACCTGCCCGACGACACTCCGGCGGAGGGCATCGACCAGGGACTGGAGAGCCTCGCGGAGCTCACCCCGGCGGAGCTCATCGACCTCCAGCGGATCGCGGTGTCGGTGGGGCTGATCGAGCCGCAGGGCAGCCTGGAGACGGACCTGCACCCGCACGGCTACCGGCTGCTGGAGGGCATCAAGTCGATGCCGCGGGCGGTGGCCAACCGCCTGGTGCGCCAGTTCGACGGGCTGCAGTCCCTCATGGCCGCCAACCTCGAGGACCTCAAGGCGGTGGAGGGCATCGGCGAGCAGCGGGCCCGCACGGTCCGCGAGTCGCTCTCGAGGATGGCCGAGACCAGCCTGCTCGAACGCTTCATGTGAGCCGGGCGCGTCCCGCTCACTCCAGGACGAACGCCGCCGGCTCGCTCGTGCGCTCCCCGAGGGAGACCAGCAGGCGGTAGTACCCGGGCTGGGCCTCGCCGCCCGCCTCCGCGCAGCCCTCGGCGGTGCGCTGGCGGTTCCACGTCAGCCGGGCGCTCTCCTCCTGCCCCGGTTCGAGGGTGCGCTCGGCGTCCTCCGAGCCGGCCTGGCAGTGCCGGCTGTCGAAGACGGTGTCGGCGCCCGAGCTCACCTCGTAGACCATCTGCGAGGTCCCGGCGTTGACCGTGCAGGGATCGTCCCCCGTGTTCTCCAGGGTGAGCACCAGCACGGGCTCCTCGCCCTCGCGGTAGCTCTCCCGGTCCGTGGACGCCCGCACGGCCAGGTCGGCCCCGCACTCCTCGGCCGGTGCCTCCGTGGCGGCCGCCGACGCGGAGGCGGAGGGGCTCTCGTCGGGCCGCGGCGTGAAGTCGGCGAAGGGCTCCTGGGAGACCGTGGGAGCGGCGCTGGCCGCCGCCGGGGCGGGGGCGGCCTCCGGCTCGTCGGAGCCGAGCATGGCCACGACCGCCGCACCGATCCCCACGGCCACGAGCAGCAGCAGCACGCCCGCCGCGACCGCGGCGACGATCCGCCGGCGCCGGTAGACCTCGGGGCTCACCCGCCGCGGGTCGGAGGTGCGAGGAGCCCGTCCGTCGTCGTCGTGACCGTTTCCCGACCGTCCGTGGGGGGTGCTCCCGGAACCCTTCTGCGCCATGCCACCAAGGCTACAGTGGGTGCGATGAGCTCCCGTCCCGCCCCCGCCCCCGCCGTGCACCCCGGCCTGCCGGACCTGCACCGCGCCGTGACCGGCTGGTTCGACGTCGCCGCCCGGGACCTCCCGTGGCGGGACCCGGACTGCTCCCCGTGGGGCGTCATGGTCAGCGAGTTCATGCTCCAGCAGACCCCCGTGGCACGCGTGCTGCCCGTGTGGCGGGCCTGGCTGCAGCGCTGGCCGCACCCGGCCGACCTCGCGGCCGCGAGCACCGGCGAGGCGGTGCGGGCCTGGGGCCGGCTGGGCTATCCGCGGCGGGCCCTGCGCCTGCACGCGGCCGCGGTCGAGATCACCGAGCGCCACGGCGGGCGCGTCCCGGCGGGGCACGACGAGCTGCTGGACCTGCCCGGCGTGGGCGCCTACACCGCCGCCGCGATCGCGGTGTTCGCCTTCGGGGACCGGCAGGTGGTCGTGGACACCAACATCCGCCGCGTGCAGGCCCGCGTGGTCTCGGGACGGGGCCTGCCGTCCCGCTCCCTGACGGCCGCGGAGACCCGGCTCGCCGAGCAGCTGATGCCGGAGGAGGACGCCCTCGCCGTGCGCTGGAACCAGGCGGTGATGGAGCTCGGCGCGGTGATCTGCACCGCCCGCTCACCGCGCTGCGAGCAGTGCCCCGTCCGGCACGCGTGCGCGTGGGTCGCCGCGGGCCGTCCCGAGCCGGCGGAGGCCCCCCGCGGGCAGAGCTGGCACGGCACGGACCGCCAGGTCCGCGGCGCCGTGCTCGCCGTGCTGCGGGCCGGGCGCGACCCCGTGCCGGAACCGCACCTGACCGGACCGGTGGACGTCGCCTCGGGCACCGTGCCGGCGCCCGAGGTGCTGCGCGCCCTGGACGCCCTGCACGGTCTGGGCGCCCCGGAGGAGCAGCGCCGCCGTGCCCTGGACGGGCTGGTCCAGGACGGCCTGGCGGCGCGCGGCCCCGCGGGGATCAGCCTTCCGGGCTGAGCTCGAGGATCATCCGGGTGTTGCCGAGCGTGTTCGGCTTCACCCGCGCCAGGTCGAGGTACTCGGCCACGCCCTCGTCGTGGGAGCGCATCAGCTCGGCGAAGACGTCCGGGTCCAGCTGCTGCTGGTTGGGCATCACCTCGAAGCCGTACCGGCGGAAGAAGTCCACCTCGAAGGTCAGGCAGAACACCCGGGAGACCCCCACGGCCCGGGCCCGCTCGATGAGACCCGCCAGCAGGGCGCGCCCCACTCCGCGCCCGCGCCAGGCGTCGGAGGTGGCCAGGGTCCGGACCTCGCCGAGGTCCTCCCACATCACGTGCAGGGCCCCGCAGCCGACGAGACGCCCCGGGGTCCCGGCGTCCTCGGCGACGAGGAACTCCTGGATGCCCTCGTAGTAGGCGACCGTGTCCTTGTTGATCAGCACCCCGGCCCGGGCCAGCGGGGCCACCAGCTCCTTGATCGCGGGGACGTCGGAGGTGCGGGCGGGTCGCAGGCGCAGTTCGGTCACGCGGCAAGTGTACGCTCGCTAACTCCGCAGGCCGCGGGGCATGTCGCCCCGAGACCGCCCGCACTTCGGGGGACGCGGAAGG
>NZ_MKJW01000092.1:0-42407 GCF_001942375.1 Kocuria sp. CNJ-770 | reverse complement strand
GTCTATCCGCCCGACCCGCTGATCGTCCGGCGCGGCCGCGACGCCGTGGGCGACTGAGCCCCGGCCCGGCCGACGACACGCCCGCGCCGGTCCTCGACACCGGCCGGCCGCCGAGACCGTCGAACGTCGGGGCCGGCCGGCTCCGCGGCAGCACCCGGATGGTGGCCGCTCAGGGGCGCACGCCCGGCCGTCCCCAGGCGCAGGGCCCCAGGATCTCCTCGGTCGGTCCCAGGTACTCCACCTCGGCCACGGACAGCAGGACACCGGGATTGTGCCCGTCCGTCTCGCAGCGCACCAGCACGAGCAGGTGCGACTCCGTCGGCGCGTACAGGGCGCACAGCACCGTCTCCCCGGCGCGCAGTCGCAGCCCGGGGCGGTCGGCGCGCATCCTGTAGCGGGACAGGCGGATCGGATCCCGGCGCCCGTCGGAGCCGCCGAGACCAGGCGTGTCGCCGAGGACAGCGGGAATGCGGAAAGGAGCGGTCATGGTTCGGTGCCTCCTGGCGGTCGAGCGCACCGCGATGCCGGATGGACCGCGGCGCCGGAAAGGGGGGCGACGTCGTTGTCCACCCCCAGCGTAGGGGCTGCGCCGGCACCCACGGCTCTGCGCCCAGGGGCATCCATCTGTTCATCGGACCGTCCGTTCCCGTTCCCCTTCCGCCGGGGATGCCCTCCGCACAGGCCTCCCGGCGCACCAGGAGCACGGGAAGGCGCGGACGCCGACCGCGGCGGTCCAGGCCGCCGACCCCCGCGCCCCACCCGCAGCACCGGCCCGCCGTACCGCTGCCCCGCCGTTCGCGTGAAGGCGACGACGCCGGTCGCGTGCGCTCGCGCGGCGTGTCGACGACGGGCACCCCGGCGCCACACGGTGGTCACCCCTGCCGGTCATCCCGTGGTCACCTGCAGGTCACCGGCGGGCCGCAGACTGGATCCGTGCCGGCACGAAGCCGGTGACCGCCTCACCGGGGCCGGGACGCCTGCGTTCTTCGTCGTCCGGGGGTCGCTGTCACCGAGGGCCGCTGTCACCGGGGCCCGGACGGGGGTGGGTCGCCGTGCAGTGCCGGCGTCTCAGGCTCGTGTCGCCTCGGCGGAGCTGCGGTGAAGCCGGTGATGCGGGCAGGAACGGGAAGCCGTTGGGTGGCCGGGGCAGGGGGATGCCATGACCGAGCAGGACATCGGAGCGCAGCGCCTGCGGACACTGTCCGTCGCCGTCCATGACACCGGACCGGCGCCGCAGCCGGTGACCGAGGCCCTGCTGCACCCCGCCGACCGGGTTATCCCCACGGGGGTGCCCGGTGCCCTGCCGACGATTCCCGGGAGGACCCGCCGGAACCGGCCGTGGCCGCCCCCGGACGGTGCCCGAGGACCGTGGGTGGGCGGCCACGGCCGGGCCCGGCGCGTCCAGAGCGGGGGGGCGGAGAGCATTACCTCGACAGCGTCCGTCCTGCCCCGTCGTGGTTCGAGGTCCTGAGGTGAGTCCAGCCCTGCGGACCGGGGTCCGTCTGTTCGTGTTCACCACCCCGGCCGCCGTGGCGGTCCTGGCGGTGGCCACCGACACGCCGGCCGTCATGCTGCTGGTCGCGGTGCCCGGCGCGGTGGTGGCCGGTGTCCTCCTGCTGGAGCGCCGACGATCCCCTGTCCCCGCCGGTGATGCCGGCGGGGTGACAGCGACACCCGCTCGACCCGGCACCTGGTCCTCACTGTTCCCGGATCCGGAGGCTCCCATGGCCGATGACGTCACCTTCAACCTGGTCCAGGCCCGAGCGCTGCGGCGTTCGCTCGCGACCACCGACCTCACACTCCACCGGCTGTGGCTGCGCTATCTCGACCACGGCGGGGTCGTCGGGGAACTGGAGCTGGAGGCGTACCTGCACGAGCTCCTCCACCTGCCGGCCGTGGAGCGCGACCGGTTGATGCTCACTGCCACCACGATGCTGGATGCCCGCTGTCCTCCCTTCCTGCCCTGCACGAACGAGCTCCTGGACATCGACCGGACCCCGGAGGACCGCGCAGACCGCCGAAACTGATACCTGCGCAGCCCTTCCCACCGGGATCTGCGGGCTCCGGCCCAGCGAGGGGACGGCAGGTGCCCACGTCCACGAGGGCCCCGTCGCCCCGCTCCTTCCCGTCGTTCCTGCCGATCGGCACGCACGCAGCCGCGGTGAGCTCCACCGGACCGGCGTGCTCCGGTCGAGCGCACGGCCACACCCTGGGGGTCATCCGATGAACGCTCACGCCGTCCTGTCCACCGCGGAAGCGAAACTCCTCCGGGCCAAACGCGCCTACGCCAGAAAACTGCTCGGGCTCCTTGCCGATCACCTGCGCCGCCTCCACCCCCAAGCCGTGCGGCTGACCGTCTACGCCGACCAGCGCACCGGCGAGTACTTCATCGGCGAACTGCTGAATGCCCACGGCGAGACGGTCGCCTTCGATCCGGGCGGCGTCGTCGTCCCCCGTGCGGAACCCGAGGGACCCTTCGGGGAGCCGATCACCGTGGGCCCGCACACCGTGGCCGGTCTGCTGCAGCGGGCCCTCGCCGCGCACGAAGGGCCGCTGTCGAAACTGCTGCGGACCGAACAGCACGCCGGCGAGCAGTACCTGGACCTGACCCAGGGCCGCTGAACCGCCTCCGGCCCAGGAGCGGACCGGACGGCTGGAGACCCGCCTGGACCGAGAGCGCCGGCGCCTGGACGCGGTCCGGGCCCGGGGCGTGTGCCGGCTGCACGCCTCACCGGTACGGGCCGGCATCCCCGATACTGGATGCATGACCCCTGAGCGGCCCCCGTACACCGCGGTGATCTTCTCCAGCCGGCGAACGGCCTCCACTCCCGGGGACGGGTACGAGCAGATCGCTCAGCAGATGGAGGAGCTGGCCCGCCGGCAACCCGGGTTCCTGTCGATGGAGAGCGCCCGCAACGCGGATGGATTCGGCATCACGGTGTCCTACTGGAAGACCGCTCAGCACGCCCGGGCCTGGAAACAGGTCACCGAGCACCTGGAGGCCCAGCGCCGCGGAGCCCGCGACTGGTACGCGGACTACACCGTGCGCGTGGCCACGGTCGAACGGCACTACGGGCCCGGGACCGGCAGCGCAGGACGCCGCTGAGCCGCCCCCCTGTTCCGTGATGGAACCGGGCAGCTCGATCCGCAGAGGAAGTGTGCGAGGGGCGGAGCTCCGCCGCACCCCAACGGCCGGGCCGGCGCAGAGGATGACGGCCGGACCGCCCGCGAGAGTGCCGGCGGTGCGGTGCTCACCGAGCAGCAGCCGGGCCAGAGGCCGCCCAGCCCGGGCTGGACGGCGGTCACCGTAACCAACACCGTGAGCACTCCACGGCCGGAGCGACGGGCCACGTTGCCTTCGGATAACTCCGCATCGGAGACTCTCCGTTTCCGAGTGTTCCCGCCGTAGTCTCGTGCTATGACGCGTCAGCCGGAACAGGACCCGGTGGAGGACTCCGAGCGGCAGCGGCTCACCGCCCCGGAACTCTCCTGGGCAGTGCGCGCGCTGGTGCGTGCCGCCCAGGAGGTCGACCAGGAACTGGCCCGCCGACTCGAGCTGCGGCCCCTGGACTACTCGGCCCTCAACCACGTGATGAGCGGGTCCGTGCCGCTGGGTTCGGCCGAGCTGAGCGGACGCCTGGGCATCTCCACCGGCTCCGCCACGGAACTGGTGGACCGGCTCGAAGAGGCCGGCCACCTGCACCGACGCCCCCATCCCAGTGACCGGCGCCGGAAGGTGCTCGAGCCCACCGACGCGGCCGTCGCCCGCACGCTGGGCGCCCTGCAGCCCCTGTTCGAGCGCCTCGACGCTCTCGTCGAGCAGTTCAGCCCCGAGGAGCAGGCCGTGATCGGACGCTACCTGCGCGCCGTCACCGCGCACTTCCACGACTTCGCCCGCGCCACCTCCGCACAGGACGATCCCGTCCCCAGTCACCGAAGGACACCGCACCATGACCACCTCCACCGTCCGTTCCGCCCCGTCGGTTGCGGCCCCCGCCCGCCGCTATCGCTGGTGGCACGCCGCCGCGGTCGGTCTCGCCGCCAATGCCGTCAGCGCCCTGCCGAGGGGATTCAACGGCGATGCCGCCACGGCGACGGCCGCACGCAACCGGGACGAGTTCCTCGGTCGGACACAGCGCCGGTGATGACGGGGCCGTTCGCCCGGACGGTCGGCACGTGGGGGCGGTGGGTGCTGCTGGCCACCGCGATGACCCAGGCCGCAAGCCCGGCCCTGTCCGGCTTCACCGGCGAGTCAGCCTCGGACCCGGTCATCGTTCCGCCGGGGCCGTTCTTCGGCATCTGGGGCATCATCGTCATCGGGTGCGTGGCCTCCGCGCTCTGGGGCCTGCCGCGAGAGCGAGCCGCCACGGCTCCCTATGCGCGGGTCCAATGGCCGGTGTCGCTGGCCCAGCTGGGCTTCACCGCCTGGCTCCTCGCAGCGGTGTCCTCCCCGGTCTGGTCGGTGCCGGTCTTCCTGCTCATGCTCGCCTGCCTCGGGGTCGCCCTGCGCATCGTCGTGACCACCCCCACCGAGCCGCTGACGAGGTGGCTGCTGGGCACCAGTGTCGGCCTCTACACCGGGTGGGCTGCCGCCGCGGTCTGGGTGAACACGGCCACCGTGCTGCCCGGAACCGCCCGGACGAACCCGGCGTACCTCGGGCTGCTCCTCCTGGGCGCGATGATCAGCCTCGTCGTCGGTGCGGTGCTCTTCCGCGCCCATCCGGGATTCGTCGCCGCCGGCGCATGGGCTCTGCTGGGTGTGGTCGTCTCCACGAGTGCGGCCGGCGCCGGTGTCCTGGGCATCGTGGCCGGGGCGGGGCTGGCCGTGGTCGGGGCGGCGGCTGTCCTGGTCCGTCGCCGGCACGGGGAGCCGATGGCTGCGGCACGGTTCCCGCGCTGAGATCCGTGCGGCGGCGGGAGGGAGCGGACCCCGCCGCGCGGTGCCCATGCCCACGGCGCGACGGTGCCGATGGTGTTGCGCGATGCCGTCGGTGAACTCGCGGGGCGCCTGTCTGCCGCCGCGGCACCGTGGTCACCTCGTCATCGGCGCAGGCTGCCGCGGACGGTGGCGCTGATCAGGTCGACGAGGGCGCAGAGCACGATGAGGGCCAGGACGGTGCCGGCCATGGCGTCGAGGTCGAAGGCGACACGCTGGTCCTCCAGCAGTCGTCCGAGCCCTCCGGCTCCGATGATGCCGACGACGACGGTCTCGCGCACGGCGACCTCCCAGCGGTACAGACCGTAGGTGAGGAAGCGTCCACCGGCCTGGGGGACGACGGCGTATGCGAAGGCGCTCACCGCTGGTGCCCCGGTGGCCACGAGGTGGTCGTGGGATCGGCGGTCGAGGTTCTCCACGACCTCGGCGCAGAGCCGGCCGAGGACGCCGAAGTTGTACACGCCCAGCGCCAGCGCCCCCGGCAGGGCGCCGGGCAGGAGCAGGAAGAGGAACAGCAGCGCCCAGATCGGGGGCGGCAGCGACCGGGTCAGCAGCAGCAGCCAGCGCGCGAGCATCCCGGCGGATCGGTGCGCCGGGGTGGTCCCGCCGCGGGCGGCCACGAAGGCCACGGCCACCGCGGCCACTGCGGCCACCGTGCCGGCCACCAGGGACATCTGCAGCGTGACCAGCGCTCCCTCCAGCAGACGGGACCATCCGCCCTCGGGCAGGCTCGGCGGGAACATCTCGGCCACCAGACCCGCGAGCAGCTCCGCTGTCCGGAAGGAGAGCACCCGGGACAGGCTGGGACCCAGATGCACGAGGGCGGCGAGCACCAGCACGAGGACCGCCACCGCGGAGAGCCTGGAGCGGGCAACCCCACCGGCGCGCCGGAGACCGGAGCCCCACCGCTCCACCACTGCCCCGATCACGACGACGGTGTAGATCAGCGTCCACACTTCGGCATGCCGGGAACCGGAGAAGCTCAGGACCAACTCGAAGCCCAGGCCCCCGGCACCGACCATGCCGAGGACGACCGCGGACCGCACCGCGCACTCGAACCGGTAGAACGCGTAGGACACCAGGTCCGGCAGCGCGGTCGGCAGCACCGCGTACAGCAGCGCCGGTCCCCGCCGGGCACCGGCCGCGCGCAACGCCGCATACGCATCACCGGCCGACTCGTCGATGATCTCCGCGTAGACCTTGGCCGTGATGGCCCCGAACGGGATGGCGATCGCCAGCACCCCCACCAGTGGATCCCGTCCCAGCACGCTCAGCAGCAGCAGCGCCCAGACGGCCCCGCGGCACCGCCAGGGCGAGCCGGGTGAGCAGCCACCCGACGCGGCTCACCCCCCGGCGGGACCTCGCCCCCGTACCGGCGGCCCACCAGGTCTCGGAGACCAGCACCCCGACGACGAGGCCCACGACGACCGCGAGCAGGGTGCCCAGCACCGCGTACGACAGTGTGCTCAGCGCCGCGGACCCGGTCCTGAGCAGGAAGTCCGTCGACAGCTGGGGAGACAGCGCGGCGGCGAAGAACTCCGCGAACCGCGACCAGCCCGAGGTGTTGACGACCGGGCCGTCGGCGGCCAGCCAGCCGCCCAGCGACCACACCACCGCCAGCATCCACACGACGGCCCATCCCCGTCCGCCACCGGCCGGCCGCCACCGGCCGGCTCGGCCCCCGGCGTCACGGGCCACCGTCAGCCGGGTCGGGGCGCTCACGCCGCCGGGCCTCACGGGTCCGGGGCCAGGTCGTAGATCCTTGCCCGCGTGCCCTCGTCCACCTCCTCGACAGGAACGTCGAGGACCACCCGGCCACCGCGCAGGGCGATCACCCGATCGCAGTGGCGCACGGCCAGGTCGAAGTCGTGCAGGCTCACCACCAGGGTGCGCCGGTGGCCGGTGGGCTGCTCCAGCAGCCCGCAGAGCAGGCGCATCACGTCCTCGGCCCGCGCCGGGTCCAGGCTGGCGACCGGTTCGTCGGCCAGCACCAGCTCCGGGTCCTGCACCAGGAGCCGGGCCAGGGCCACCCGTTGCTGCTCGCCTCCGGAGAGCCGGTCGGTGCGCACGTGCAGATCCGGGCCGATGCCCACCCGCTCGAGCGCGGTGCGCGCCTCGTCCACCTGCACCGGTCGGACCAGGGAGCGCACGGCCCGCAGCCGGCCCCAGGAGCCCAGCCGCCCGGCGTTGACGTTGTGCACCACCGGCAGCGGCCCGACCAGGTGGAGCTGCTGATGCACCGAGCCGATCCTGGCCCGCAGCTTCCGCAGGGCACCGGGTGAGAGCGCCCTCGGCTCGACGCCGAGAACGTCCAGACGTCCCCGTGTGGGGACCACGGTGCCGTTGCCCAGTCCGAGCAGGGTGGACTTGCCCGCCCCGCTGGGCCCTACCAGGGCCACCCGCTCACCCCGGCGCACGGTCAGGTCCACCCCGTCCAGGGCCGGACGGTTCCCGTAGGCCACGCTCACACCCCGCAGCCGCAGCACGATCCCCGCCTGACCCGGGCCGGTCTCCCCGGGGGCGGTCACCCGGTCACGGCTCATCCGACCAGACCGAGGGTGCGAGCGATCTGCTCGATCCGGTCGTAGTCCCCCGGCTCGGCGGGGACGATCGCCCCCGCCCCGTACTGCTCCAGCAGCGCCGCCTCCTCGGCATCCGACCCGTCCACGTCCAGCAGCGCCTGCCGCAGCCTGTCGGTGAAGCCGCCGCCGAAGCGCTCCTCCAGGCCGGGCGCCCCGACCCAGTGGTAGTCGGCGTACGCCGGGGTCGTGAAGATCTCCTGCACCACGCCCGTGTCCACCGTTCCGGCCTCGGTGCGCGCCTCCCAGACCTGCAGGTTCACTGCCCCGGCCTGATAGCTGCCGGACTCCACCAGGTCGATCGTCAGATCGTGCGAGCCCGAGTAACCGGGCGCCCCGGCGAAGTCGGCCTCGGGGTCGACGCCGGCCTGACCGAGGAAGTACGCCGGCATCAGCCGGCCCGAGGTGGAGGACTCGCTGCCGAAGGTGAAGCGGGAGCCGGCCAGCTCCGCCAGGCCGGCGACGTCCTCCACCGGCTCCAGTCCCGCGTCCCGGTGGGCGATGACGACGCTGCGGAACCGTTCGTCGATGTCGCGCTGCGCGAGCACAGCCGCCCCCTCGGTGCGCAGCCGGGCCTGCACCCCGGTCAGGCCCCCGTAGAACACCACATCCAGGTCTCCGGTGCCGAACAGACTGACCGACGCCGCGTAGTCGCTGACCGGGACGTACTCCACCGCGACGTCGAGCTCATCAGCCAAGTACGCTGCCATCGCCTCCTCCCGCTCGGCCAGGTCGGAAGGATCCACGTCCGGGATCGCGCTGATGCGCAACGGGCCGGGCCCCTCCTCCACGCCGGCGGAAGCTCCGCACCCCGCCGCGCCCAGGACCACGGCCACACCGAGCGTCCCGGCGGACAGGGCACGGCACGTTCTCACCATCGACATGACCGCATCCTACGGTCCTCCCACGACCCGCCGGACCGAGGCTCCGCTGGAGCTGCCCCGAGAACGGGGTGGGACACCGGTCCTCGACGCCGCGTCACACCAGCACGTCCAGGTGCCGTGTCACGCGAAGCGCCGACTGCTGTGGACGTTCCGGGCGACATCCGGGCACACTGGCACTCCGACATCGATGTCCTCCGGAGGTTTCCGTGCAGGTCCGTATCGCAGAGAGCATTGCCCTGGTCACCATCGGTGACGGTGTCATTGCCGCGCTCTTCCCGGCCCGTCATGCCGCCCGGTGGATGATCGGTCCGGACCCGGTGCGCCGGGTGGTGGCGAAGTTCGTCCAGCATCCCGGCCTGATGCGGGCCGCCGGGGTAGTGCAGGTCGTTGCCGGGATCGCTTGGGTGGCAGCCCTGCCGCCGAAGCCACGGTGACCGTCCCACCAGGGGCACGGCCTGGCCGGATGTGCGTGGCGAGGCCCTGACGCCGACCGCTCGTCGGCAGCACACAGGGTCCGCGCCATGGATTCTGGAACGCACCAGCGTTCGACAGACCCGCCCCTGTTCCGCATCCTCCCGGAGGAGGTGTGCCTCAGGGTCGGGACGGATCCGCGAAGATCGCCAGCAGTTCGCCCACTTCGTGGGCGGCGGTGGCCGGATGGCGGAAGTGCTGGTGGGCGTCCACGGTGTAGTGGCTGCGCCGGCCGACCCTGCGCCGGGTGAGGTAGGCCGCGTCCTCGAGGTCCTTGAGGATGGCCAGGGTCGCCCGCGGGGTGATGCCCACCCGGGCGGCGATATCGGCGACCCGGGCATCCTGGGACTCGGCCACGGCCAGCAGGACGTGGCCGTGGTTGGTCAGCAGCGTCCAGGCCGGGCGTTCTGATCCCCTCTGCTCCGGTGCGAGCGGACCGGGGGGCACGGCGGAGGGAGGGGGCGGGGTATCGGCGTCGGAGGCGCCGGTGTCGGAGCTCATGCCGCGATTCTGCCTTTTCAGCACGGTGAATGGCACCAACCCGACCGGCGTCTGCGATCGGGTGCTGGAGGTGCCCGCTTCGTGGTCCCCCTCGGCTCTCGGACAGCGGCGGCACAGCGGCTTCAGCGCGGCCACCTCCTCCTCCGAGGCGGTGCGGAAGGGCGGGACGGGCGCGATCTTGACCGGACAGGTGAATTCTGCTTCACTTTTCGGCACAGGGAGGGGAGTATCCCACCGACGCCCCGTCGTCATCCCGACCCCCACAGGGTCCGGCGGGCGGACCCCGATGCGGGTCGGGACAGACCTCCGGTCACGTCGATCGGAGGGATTGTCATGAGTGCCCCTACATCCCGGACCCGGCGCCCCGGACGTCCGTGGGCCCTGGTCACCATGGTGGCAGGGTTCGTCGTGGCCGCGGGGTGCGTGATCGCCGTCGGCATCGTTTCCCTTTGGCTCAATCCGCTGCTGCAGTAGTCCTGTCACGCTCTCGTCCGGGCACGGTCCGCACACCGGCGTCCGCACACCACCCGGGTCGACACACGTGGAGCGGGGGCTCCGATGCGGCAACCGGCACCGGGCGCCGAGCCCCGGCCGGTGCGGTCTGTCGGCCAGGGCGACGATCCGGATGACGTGGCGTGCGGGGCCGGCTGCTCTATCGGCCGGAGCTGCCCCTGGGTGCGGCAGGTGACTAGAACCCCGGGCGGCCGGTGGAGGGGTCCTCACCCCGGCGCATCACGGGCAGGCCCTCGACCCGGTGGGCCAGAGCGCCCAGGCCGGTGCTGACCGAGCGCAGCACCGGTGCGCCGCGTCCCGGCCCACGGAGCACGGCTGCGTCGGCGACGTCCCGCAACCGGTCGAGGACCGACAGCGGGAGGGCCGCGATCACGTTGCCGGGCGGACGCCGGGCCACGACGGGGTGGGCGCGGGTGGGAGCGGTGCGGCGCAGCACCTCCCAGGCCAGGCCCAGCCCACGCAGCCGGGCCGGGCCCAGGAGCTGCTGCAGCCGGGGCAGCAGCTCGTCCTCCTCGTCGCGCACGTCCTCGCGCAGCACCTCGACCAGCCGGGCCAGCACCGCCTCCCGCTGCGGGTCATCGGCGTGAAGGGTCTCGAGGGCGGTGACGAGCTCGTTGACCTCCTGGTGCTCCTGCTCCACCTGGAGGGTCAGCTCGTGCCCGTCAGGCAGGACGCGGCGCATCACCGGCCACAGCACGGACTCCTCGGCGAAGGCGTGCGGGAACACCAGGCGGTAGATCCGCAGCAGCACCTGCCCCTGGGCGGCGGCCTCCGCCCCGTCCAGCTGCCGCAGCAGCCGGTCGAGCTCGATGTGGTCCTTCTGCTGGCGGGTCAGCACGCTCAGTCGCCCGCCGAGTTCGGCGACGGTCTGGTCGGCGATGGATCGCGTCATGACGACCTTTCAGGTAGTGCAGGCACGGGAGCGCCGGATCGAGGCCGCCGGCGCCGGGAGAGGTGCGGACACCGCCAGGGCCGCTCCCGCCGTGATGTGCTCCACGGACGACTCCTGCCTGACATGGTAAGCCTGCTGAGTCCGTTGTGGTCCTCCGGTGACGGTCCGGACGTGAACTCGGGCCGAGGAGACGGTGAGCACCAGCAGCGGGTCCGGGACGCGGCCGGCGTGACGGAGTTCCTGGCCGGCAGCGTGGCCGGGTGGGCACGTCCCGGCGCGCACGTCGCCGCGAGTGGCGGCCACCTCGGTCATGAGGGAACCGGCTACCGCTCTGCCCGGGCCCGAGACCGGGACCCTGCTGTGCGCGAGGCGCGGCGGAGTCGTCCAGGCCGTCCGCCCCGGTCAGGAGGCCCGCGCCAGGTGGACGCCCTGGCCCTTCCTCTACCCGGCGGGCGGATCGTTCCAGCCCAGCCATTCTGCCGCCTTGCGTGCGATGTCCAGCGGAACGGTGTGGGCGTCGTCGATCTCGAGGTAGGTGACGTCGTAGCCGGTCTGCTGCAGGGCCGGCACGAACCGTCTGCTGGTGCGGTCGATGGGCAGGACCGGGTCCGTCACCCCGTGGGAGATCAGGATCCGGGGCTGTCCCCGGTGGGCAGCGGACGGTATGAAGCCCGGGGAGAAAGCGATGACGTGGCCGAACAGGTCCCCGTTGGCCAGCCCCGGGCCCAGCGCGTAGGAAGCGCCGTCGGAGAACCCGGCGATACCGATCCGCTCTGGATCCACCGCCACGGCGTCGAACGCGCGGTGCAGTGCGCGGTCGATGACATCGACGTCAGGACCGAAGCCGTCGCGGACACCGTCCCCGTCGAGCCCCGCGAGACCGGAACGAGGACGGCGGTCCTGTACTGGTCGGCGATCGTCTGCAGCACGGCCAGGCTGCCCGTCCGGAGTCCACCGGCCCCGGGCCGGAGCCCGGAGCCCGGGAACGGCGACAGCGCCGACGAGCGCCCAACAGCCTCCGGCAGTTCCTGCAGGGTCGAGCACGAGACGAGGCCCGGACCTGCCGAGGGAGGGAACAAGGGCCTACTGCGGACGGGTCGCCGCGCCGTCGAGCCACAGGGTGTCCGTCCGGTCGCGGTGGGTCCCCGTGCTCCCGACGTGCTTGGCGCTGATGCCGGGACCCTTGGTGATGACGTGGACCAGCGCCATGGCGTGGCCACGGCAGATGCCGTAGTCCTCTCTGAGCCACTCGATGATCGGGGTCGCCCTGGTCGATGCGTCGAACCCGCGCTCGTGCGCCAGGTCGACCAGCTGCCGCGGCGTCAGCCCCGTCTTCGCTTCGATGCTGTCCAGATAGGCCTGCAAGGACATGCGGCCACCTTCGACTTCCGGCGCCGTTGTTCGGCGCGCTCCGGGGTGATCAGTCTGGGTTCCGTCGTCCATGTGGTCAAGAAGGCCGAGGCCGGCCCCCGTCTCGTCGGCGCGGCGCTCCCGGAGACGCTCCGTGGCAGATCCCCCGGCGGCACACTCCCCTGCCCCCGCTCTGCCTCATCTGCCGATGATTCTGATCAGCCACCCCAGCAGAGGCACGACGCTGACGACATCCAGCACGCGGTCCAGAAGATGCCCCATTCTCCACCACCCACTCGGATTCTGCGGCGGGTCCTGTCTGGTCCTGGTCATGGACTGCTCCCTTCCTGCCCGACGACGGACGCGGCCGACGGCTCCTGCCCCACCGTTCCCGATGGCTCCGCCGGGTCGGCGCAGGACAGCCCGGGCACCGGAACAGCATTCGCGGATCTCTGCCGCCCCGGGTGCGACGACCGTGCCCACCGCAGGCTCCGCTTCCGGCACCGAGTGGACCCGGGGGGTGGATTCCGGATCGTCCTGTGGCGTCGCTCGGTTTCCCTCGGACGGGTTCCGGCGCCGCCCCCTCATCCTGAGGTCTGTCAGGGACCTGGGTGTCCTGCCCACCAGGCCGGCGCCGATGATCCTGTCCGCACCGGGCACAGCGGCCAGCTTCAGCGCAGTACGGCGCAGCCGGAGCCGCAGCCGCGAGGAGGGCAGGAACCACTGCGCGCTGCGGCGGCCGGCCTCCTGCTTCGCCTGGACGACCGGCTTCCAGGCCTGCTCGTAGCGGGACAGGGCGTCCTCGACCGGGCCCCCGGCCGTCAGCTGCTCGCCGAGGACATAGGCTCCGGCGACCGCCAGCGAGGCACCCTGACCCGCGAGCAGGGAGACGGCCTGACAGGCATCACCGAGCAGGACGACGCGGCCGTGATGCCATTGCGGCACCTCGACCTGGGCGACCAGGTCGTAGAACAGGTCGCACGGCGGCGGACAGGCCGCCAGCGCCCGGGGTGCGACCCAGCCGGGTGAGGAGTAGGCGCGTCGCATCGCGGCGCGGGTGTCCGCGGGGATCACCGCGACCGGGTCGCGGTGAACGGCGAACGCGGCGACCCGTCCGTCGCGCAGCCCGTAGAACCCCATCGCACGGTCGACCGTGTCGGTCAGAGCGTAGCTGCTGCCGATACGTCGCCGGATCACGGGGTCGTCGAAGACGTAGGCCGCCGTGTGGAAGCCCAGGTAGCGGAAGAACTGCGCTTCGTCCCCGAAGACCATCTGACGGATCGAGGAGTGGATGCCGTCCGCGCCGACCAGCAGATCGACCTCCATGACGGTGCTGTCGGTCAGGGCCACGCGGACGCCGGCCGGCAGGAGGTCCAGGGACCCGACCGTGCACCCGAACCGCAGGTCGGCCTCCGGTGCGACCTGCTCGCGCAGGGCCCGTTCCAGATCGGGCCGCATCAGGGTCAACAGCCGCCCGTCGACCAGCCGGGCGGCGCGCACGTAGTCGATGCCGGCGCGGCGCCGCCCCGAGGCATCGACGTAGGACACCTCCTCGATCGGGTAGGCGAGCTCGCGCAGCCGCGGCAGCAGACCCATCGCCTCGGCCGCGTCGTAGCCCAGGCCGAAGAAGTCGATCATGTACCCCTGCTCCCGGGGGCGTGGCGCTCGCTCCACCACGGTGACCGCCCATCCGTGGGCGCTCAGCCGCTGCGCCAGCGCGAGACCGGCGATGCCGGCTCCGCAGATCAAAGCTCTCATCATCCCTCGCTCCCCTTTCCCAGCGTCCCGCTCGGAGGGTCACCCAGCAGCCGGCGCAGCACCGGCGCGACCTCCTCGGGAGTCACCGTCGGCTGCAGGGCCCGGTGCAGCATCACACCGTCCAGCGTTGCGACCAGCACGGCGGCCGTCGCGGCGGGCGCCGGCGTGCCCCTGGTGTCGAGCCAGGCGGCCACGGCGGCGCGCACTTCGTCGAGCATCCGGCTGAGCTCCACCCGCAGCTGGGGGTCCCGGGTCGCCGCGAGGTAGGCCTCGACGAACAGCAAGGACGTCGGGTCCGTCCCGTCGAAGTCGTCGAAGGACGCGAGCAGTCGCCCCAGCGCCTCGTCCCCGGATTCCGCCTCGGAGAGCATGGGCGGGACCGCAGCCAGCACGTCTCCCATCACCTGGACGACGGCCTGCCGGAGAAGCGACGGCACCGATCCGAAGTGGTAGTGCACCAGCCCAGGGGCCACGCCGGCCCTCCGTGCCACGACCCGGGTGCTCACCCCGCGCCAGCCCAGCTGGGGGATCAGCTCCGCGGCGGCCGCCAGCAGCCGCCGGCGGACCTCGACACCGCGCGCGGACGAGGTCGACGAACCCACGGCCTCCACCTTCGGTTGGGCACGTGCCTTGGTCAGTTGCCCAAATTGTAGCCGCGCCGGGTACGAGTCGGAGCGGTGCGGATTCTCCCCCCTGCTCGACGGTCTGCTCACCGCACTCCGGGAGCTCCCGGCGGCCGAGATCCACGTGCCGCGCAGCCGGGTCCGTCGTCCGCCTGACCACGAGGACCTCACCGATCCGGCCGGGACCCACCCCGTCACGCTCGACCGTCACCGCGAAGCGGTGACCGAACTCGAGGACCGCGACGCACCCTGAAGCAGACGGTGCTGCGCCCGGCACCGAGGTGACATCGGTGCCGGGCGCAGCCACGGTTCTGACGGCCGGTCGGCCTCAGCCGCCGAGGCCGGCTCGATGGGCGGTTCCCACCTGATCGACCTTGCGGTGGAAGCGCATCCCGGCCATCCCACCCAGCACCGCCCCGATCAGCGGGACCAGCGCGGCGATGACCAGGGCGATGATCCCCCCGGTCGTCAGGGCTCCCTCGCCGATCGGGATCCGGGGGAAGCCGTTGAGCTGAGCCAGGACGTTGAACTGGGATCCGGCCAGCGCGCCGAGCACCGCCAGCACGATGGCGATCAGGAGGGCCCACAGCCACACGGCGATCCCCTGCTTGGCCCCGTCGAAACGCGCCATGCGCCCGGCCACGTACCCGCCGCAGAAGTAGGCGATGAGCAGGATCAGTGCCAGCACGATGCCGCTGACGATCCCCACCGTGGTCGCGTCCTGGGCGGCCTGCTGGGCGACCTGACCCGGATCCGTGTTGGTGGCCACTCCCACTCCGGCCCCGATGGCCGAGAGCAGCGCGGTGAGCAGCACCGCCGTGCCGGTGGCGGTGAGCCAGCCGAAGAACGCCGAGCCGAACTTCATGCCGCCGTACTCTTCTCGTTCGGCGGCCACGACGTCGTTGCGCCGCCCCCTGGGGGTGGTGGCTCCGGAGAAGTTCTGATCCGTCATGGTGTCCTCCTGAGAATCGTGTCCACGGCGCGACGGGCACGACGCGCACCGTCCCACCGGTCGTGCTCCACGCCGAGCCGATCGAATGATCAGCGTGCTTAATACCTTTCCCGGGTTCCGTGCCGGGCGCAACCGCTCAGGGAAAGAAGCCGAACATCATCAGGCCACGTCACAGCCCGATCCGCCCACCGAGGTCGCGCCGGTTGAGACCGACGTCGGAGGGGTTGGCCCTGTGCCCACCGGCCCGGCTCGGAGGGTGGACACTGCGGTGAAACAGGCCCCGGTCATTCCCCCGGGCACTGGCGCTGGGCGGAGGCCGGGAAGTCGGGGATCGGCCGGGCCTGGGCCTCCTGGAGCGTCTCGGCGACGCCGTTGGCCTCGATGTCGGCGATCAGCCAGTCCATTTCGTCGATCTCCCGCCGCTGGGCCTCGCTGATCTCCACCGCCAGTTGGCACACCCGCACATCGGCCAGCTCGGCGCGCTCGGAGCGGGTGATCGCCAAGGAGTGGTGCGGGATCATCGAGCTCATGTACGCGGTGTCCTGCACCGTGGTCTGGCTGCGGTCCAGGAACGCCCCACCGCCCAACATCAGGAGTCCGACCACGACCACGGCCACGTTGGCCTTGGTGTTCTGGTACATGTTCAGCATCCAGGCGAGCATGACCAGGACCATGGTCCCACCCATGGTCAGGGTCATGAACAGCCGGTTCTCGCTCCAGCGCACGTGACTCCACTCCCAGGAGCCGATGAACATGGTCGCGTACATCACCACCATGGCCGTGAGGATCATGGCCGCAAAGCGCCAGTACATCTTCAGGCCCCCGTGGGGCGAGCGTCCGTTCTGCTGATCGCCCTCGTGCTGGTCCTGGCCGTGCTGGTTGTGCTCCTGCTGGTGCTCGTGGTTCCGGTCGTTGCTGGTGCTGGGCACGGGTCTCCTCCGTTCTGCCGGTGCTGGATCGGTCGCGGCAACGTGGCGCCGCCGGCCGTGACGTACTACCGACGGTAGACCTCTGGTCCCTTCCGGTGGGCCGGAGGCGATGAAGATTCTGCGAAGAAGCGTCCTCCCTCCTCCGGTGAACGGGCGGGAGCGTGCGTCAGTGCTCGGCGTTCCGATCCTCGCTGCGGGCGCGGCGCCGTTCCAGGGTCCGGGTCCGGTGGAAGCGCTCCAGCTGCGCCAGGAGCTGTTCGTGCGTGGCCTGGTGGCGGCGGGCGTGGCGGCGGATCTCCCAGGGGTAGTAGAACGGCTGGGAGGCGATCCGCTCGTCGGTGCGCCAGGTGCCGTCGAGGAGGTAGCGCGCCACCGTGTTGGCGAAGGCGAGGATCGGCACCGCGAACAGCGCCCCGGCGATGCCGTAGAGGATCGACCCGGTGGCCACGGCCAGGAACACGGCCAGCGGGTGCAGGGACACCGCCTTGCCCAGGATCAGCGGCTGCAGCACGTTGCCCTCCAGCTGCTGGACGAGGACCACCACGCCCAGCATCAGCAGCGCGTTCGTCGTCCCGTTGGCCACCAGCGCCACCAGCACCGCCACCGCCCCGGTGGCCACCGCCCCCACGATGGGGATGAAGGAGCCCAGGAACACCAGGATCCCGATCGGCAGGGCCAGGGGCACCCCGAGCACGGCGGCCCCGGTGCCGATGCCCACCGCGTCGATGGCGGCCACCAGTCCCTGGGCGCGGGCGTACTGGACCAGGGCCTCCCAGCCGTTGCGTCCCGCGCCGTTGACCGCCCGGCGGGCCGGCAGCGGGAAGAGCCCGACGACGAACAGCCAGATCCGCTCCCCGTCGGCCAACAGGAACAGCAGGGTGAAGAGCAGGACGAGGATGCCGGTGAGCACGTGCCCGGCCGTGGCCCCGAAGGACAGTGCCCCGTCGAGCAGGGCCTCGCTGTTGTCCTGGACCGTGGCCCCGAGGTCGGTGACCCAGGCCTCCAGGTTTCCCGTGCCGAAGTTCAGGGGGGTGTCCTGCAGCCGGTCCAGCAGCTCCCCGGTGCCGGCCACCACGCTGCCGGAGAGCTCGGCGAAGCCGACCACGATCTGCTGGCCCGCCAGCACGAGCAGTCCCACGACGAAGCCCACCAGTCCCAGCACGGTGGCACCGGCGGCCGCCCCGGCCGGCACCCGGTGGCTGCGCGCCCACTTCGTCAGGGGAAAGAGCAGACCCGCCAGCAGGCCCGCCAGCAGCACCGGGACGACGACCACCGTGACCGTGGAGAGCAGATAGCC
The DNA here is from genome assembly GCF_001942375.1 of Kocuria sp. CNJ-770. Lineage (NCBI taxonomy): Bacteria > Bacillati > Actinomycetota > Actinomycetes > Micrococcales > Micrococcaceae > Kocuria > Kocuria sp. CNJ-770. Next base: position 24,722 of record NZ_MKJW01000092.1, on the reverse strand, counting down.
GGCCACTCCCACGGCCGCGGCCACGACCAGCACCCGCCAGGACCAGGCCGCGGCCACCCGCACCGGCACGGGCACCGCTGCTGCGGCACTGCCGTGCGCTGAGGGCAGCTCACGTTCTGGCCCCGGTTCGGCGGGGCGCTGCGCGCCGTGAGCGGTCGAGGCCATGGGTCGATCCTGACACGGTCATCGCTCAGCAGCCCCACGGGGCGCTGAACTCGGGGTGCATGTGCGGGGCCGGGCCCCGGCCGGCCGGGCCTCCGGTCCGGGAATGCCCGCCCCATGGTGGTGGTCGACGTCGGCCGGGAGTCACTCCTGCTCGAGGATCTCCCCGCGGGTGGCCATGAGGTAGGGCTCGCCCTCGTAGTCGGCGTAGAGCTCGTCCTCCAGGTCGATGCCCAGCTCGTCCTCGGTGGCGGCGATGTCGAAGTCCTGGGCGACCGTGCCGGTCACCTGCACCACCTGCCCGTCGTCCAGGGGCGGGATCTCCTGCTCCTCGACGATCAGCAGCGGGTCCACCGCGGTGCCGGAGGCCCCGGCGATGACGAACGTGTCGGTCGACAGCGTCTCGGTCACCTCCGCCGAGAGGGTCACCTCCTGACCGGCGTAGGTCTCGCTCTCGTCGTAGAAATCCTGGTCGTAGTTGCCGATGAACGTGTCCCCTGCCGTCGGGTTGTTGTCCGGGGCGGGCGATGACTCCAGGACCTCGCCCTCGGAGACGTCTTCCACGTCCGTGCCCTCCTCAGGGCCCTCGGTGTTGCATCCGGCCAGCCCGAGTCCGGCGACGGCGACGATGCCGGCGGCCATCGCCCGGGTGCTGCGTCGGTCTCGTGTCCTCATGGTGCGCCTCCTGCGGTGCGGTCGTTCTCGCCGAGGGCCTGCTCGAGCTGCGCCCACGGCTGATGCCCAACGACCCTAAGGAAGCTGTTCATCCCTTTGCAAGGAGCACCCGGCCCTTCTGCGCGTCTTCCGACCGCGCCGTGAGCAGATCGTTATGCCTGGCCGGCGCGCCCGGGACCACACACCCCTCCGGCCGATGCTCCCCCGCTCACCGTCGTGGGCCGCGGGCTCACCGTGCCCGCCAGCTCCTCGAGCGCAGGGGGCCGGCGCTGCTCTAGTTGCTCACGGCCGGGGCGTCGGTGACGTGACGGGTGTCCAGCAGCTGGGTCACGGCGAAGGCGGCGATGTCACCGGCGGCCGCGCAGCACCCCAGGTCGTCGCGGCCGAAGTAGCCCACGTACTTCAGCCCCGGCCCCCGGCCGCCGGTGTGGCGCAGGAACCGCACGAGCGTCCAGTCCAGCCCCGTGCCGGTGACCAGGGCCATCATCTGCTGCATCCGGTGCTGCACCCGCGGGTGCACCACCCGGAGGTAGGCCCGGTGGACACGGACCCGGGCGGTCGGGCGCTCGCTCGGGCACAGCCCGACGGCGGGGCTGCCCAGGCCGATGTACCGGCGCACCCCGTGCCGGGCCATCGCGGCCACCACGACCCCGGTGCCCTCCACCAGGTGGGCACCGTGCCGGGTCAGCCGAGGATCGAGGGCGTTGACCACCGCCTCCCCCCACCCCACGGCGGCGCCGACGGCCACCGGGTCGGTGAGCCGCCCGGTGCTCAGCCGCACCCGCGGCCCCCAGGCGACCGGCACCGTGGTGGGGTCGGTGACGAAGACCCGCACCGTGTAGCCCCGGCACAGCAGCTCCTCCACGACCTGGCGGCCGATGTCGTTCTCGGCCCCGAAAACGCTCACCCGCATGAGGTCCCCCGATCCCTCGATCATGCACACCTCGTGGGCCCAGGCTAGACGCCCCGGAGCCCCACAGGACCTGGCAACAGCGTGGCAACACCCTGGAAGCAGCACGAGGACCGCCTCCCACCGCTGCCACCGAGCCCACAGGCTGGTCAGCGCCCAGTACGCCTTTCCCGACGCCGAGGAGAGCGCCGGCGCGGAGGTCACCGGCACCCTGGCAATGGACTTCCAGGGTCGTGTCGACCAGGACGACGTGGACGAGGTAGCCGGCTGCTGCGACCGGCACATCGGCCGGTCCTCCTCGGACCAGGCCGGTCTCGGCGCCGAGCAGTCCTGCGCGGGTGACGACCGGGGCGGGTCAGGCCCCGTGCAGCTCGATGGTCAGCAGCTGGGGCGGGGCGTTGATCCGCACCGGGGCCAGGCTGAAGCCGATCCCGCAGGTCACGAACATCTCGTTGCCCTCAGCCCCGTAGTCGGGCGGGGCGAAGCCGTCGGCGACGAGCTCCTCCTCCTCGGTCAGCCCCAGATAGGACCACCGGGACGGCAGCGGCACCGCGATCTGGCCGCAGTGGGTGTGCCCGGCCACCGCCATCGGGGCGGCACCGGCGGGCAGCTCCGGGAACGTGGTGGGGTCGTGCATCATCACCAGCCGCGGGGCGGCCTCCGGCACGCCGTCGAAGGCCTCCTGGGGCGCGGCCTTCCCGACCGACGACGGCCCGATCCCGACCATGAACAACCCGGGGCCGGGAGCGGCGCCGGGCACCGGGACGGCCTCGTTGGCCAGCACCTCGATGCCGTGCTCCTCGAAGGCGGTGGTGAGCTCCTCCACGGCACCGACGGCGTAGTCGTGGTTGCCCATCACCGCGTACACCGGGATTCCGGCCCCGGTCAGCGGGTCCAGCAGTCGGGTGACGTCCTGCACGCGCTCATCGAGGTCGGCCTCGCTCCGGTAGACGAAGTCCCCGGGCAGCAGCACCGCTTCCGGGTCGGCGGCCACGGTGGTCTCCACGACGCGTTCGATCATTCCGGTGTTGTCCCACCACATGCCGACCTGCAGGTCGGAGAACACCATCACCTCAGCGCCCTCCCACCCCGGACCCAGCCCGGGGATGCGGGCCTGGATGCGCTCCTCGTCGAGAATCAGCCGCGGCTCGACCGCCACCCCGTACCCGGTGACCATCAGCCCCAGGACGGCCAGCACGGCCACGATCCCGGTCAACCAGGACCTGACACGGCTGTGCCGGTGCCGCCGGCCGTCGTCGGCGTGCGCGGAGGAGTTCATCGACATCCTTTCTGCTGTGGACCGCACACCGATGAGCACCACCGGCGCCGGCAGGCACCACCTCGGCGGCCGGATCTCTCGTCCCCCAAGCTGGCGACCACGCCGCGACGGGCCGGGCCGGGCCGGGCCGGGCCGGGCCGGGCCGGGCCGGGCCGGGGCCATGGTCACCGTCGTCGAACGGGTGCCCGGTTCGCTCGACCCGAACGGGAACCCTCCCCACCTCACCGGTGGGGAGGGTTCCGTATCCCCTGGGGATCAGGGGTCCTGCTCGATGACCTGGACGTCCTCGGCGACCACGCCGAGGTCGAGCTCACGCTCGACCAGGTAGGACGTCTCGCTCTCGTCGAAGTCGACTCCCCAGCCGGTCTCGATGTCGGTCTCCAGGATCTGGCGGACCGTGCCGGTGACCTGGACCATGTCCCCGTCCTGGATGTCCTCGGCGGACGCGTTCACGCCCACCACGGGGGTTTCGTCCTCACCGACGGTGAAGAGGTTCGGGCCGAGGATCTCGGTGACCTCGTTCTGCATCGTGACCGTCTCGTTGAGAATGGCGGCCTCCGCGGTGGGACCCGCCTCCTGGGCCTCCTGGACCGGCGTCTCCTCGGCACAACCGACCATCAGCGCCGAGGCGACAGCCGCCGCGGCCGGCAGAGCGAACATTGTTTTCTTCGATCTGGTCGACATGATGTTCTCCGTTCGACTCGATGGTTTTCTGCTGGTCATTCCAACGTAGGAGCTCAGCCTCCTCCGTATCTCCGAAACCCGTCACACGGGCATAACGAAGTCCTGGACACCAGGTGGACAGCACGTCACCGGACCCACCATGGACGCCCCACCGGGGCGGGTGCCCCAGGGGGGGTGCTGCCGGGCGGTGTTGTCGAGATGCTTCTCGAATCGGGGTCCGGACGGCCACTCCGCCGACTGGGTCCGAGACGGTCCCGGCTGCTGCATCGATCACGGTGCCGGCGCCCCCGGCACGGGAGCATTGCGGCGGCACCGTGAGCCGGTCGTCGTCCAGGCGTGGACTCGGAAGTGCTGGCGCTTCGTCGGGTTGGCTACGCTCTGCGGGTCTCGCGGGCCGTACTCGCCAGGAACGGACGCCCCGCAAGGTCAGCCCGGACTCCGAGCGGTGCCGCCCGCGACCTGCGCCCCCATCTGCTGCTGGACCCCGAGGACATCGTCGAGTTGCTCAACGAGTTCACCGCCACCCTGGCCCGCCGCCCGGCCCCCGAGGGCACCGACGTCTGGTGCGGGGTCACCCTGTTGCGTGCACGCGAAGGAACCACCGTGGCTTCTTCCAGCCCCGAGGCCGGAGCCCTGGACGAGACCCAGAACCGGTTCCGCAACTGCCCCTGCCTGACCGCGATCCGAGAGCACACCGTGGTGCGCGTCGGTGATGTGGTCACCGACTCCCGGTGGGCCGTCTCCAGCCACCGCAACACCAAGCTGCGCGACCTGGCCGCGGACCTGGTCGCCACCGTGGGCACAGGTCCGGCCACCACCCACTTCGACACCTGACCCTGTCCAGCACCCGGTGCTTCCGCCCCGACCTGCCGGTAAGGCTGTGCCACTGTGGATGCCTCCGGAGGAGATCCCACGCCGGCGATGTGACAGGAACCCTCCACCACAGGCGTCGGCCACGGGGCGCCCCGGTGGGCCGGGAAGGGGCGGTGCACCCATCGGGCGGGCGGTGGGACCGGCTGGTGCCGCTGCGATGTCTGCCCATATAGTCAGCACGGTGATCATCAAGTCGAGGTGCCTTCGTGCCTGAGTGGCTGCTCGCCGGTGGAGCCGGCCTCGTCGCGGGGGCCGCGTTGCTGCTGGGCGCGATGATCGCCTGGTTCGTCCGGGTGCCGGCCCAGGTGATCGCGGTGGTGATGGCTTTCGGGTCCGGGGTGCTGATCTCCGCGCTGTCCTTCGAGCTGGTGGAGGAAGCCGTGGAGCGCGGCGGGCTGGGACCCACCGCGTGGGGGTTCCTGGTCGGGGCGGTCGCCTACGTGGCCCTCAACGTCCTGCTGGCCCGGCAGGGAGCCCAGCACCGGAAGCGCTCCGGGGATCAGCAGCCCTCTCCGTCCGATCAGTCCGGCAGCGGCGGGGCGATCGCGATCGGGGCGCTGCTGGACGGGGTGCCCGAATCCATGGTGCTGGGACTGAGCCTGCTCACCGGGGGCGGTCTGAGCCTGCCGATGTTCGCCGCGGTGTTCATCTCCAACGTCCCGGAGGGGCTCTCCAGCAGCGCCGGGATGAAGAACGCCGGGCGCGGGCCCGGGTACGTGTTCGGCATCTGGGGGGCGATCGCGGTGGCTTCGGGCCTGGCGGCCCTGGCCGGCTACCTGCTGCTGGACGGGGCTCCACCGGCCACGCTGGCCTTCGTCAACGCCCTGGCGGCCGGGGCGATCCTGGCGATGATCACCGACACCATGATCCCCGAGGCCTTCGAGAAGGCAGCCCTGTACTCCGGCTGATCGCCACCCTGGGCTTCCTGGCGGCCTTCAGCCTCCACACCCTGGGCTGAACGGCGACATCCCCGGACCGAAGGCCGGCGGGACGTCGTGGGTGGTCGGGGAACGATCCGGGGCCGGCGGGGCAGCCGCCGGCCCGTCTTCCCCGGCCGGCCCGTCGGCCACCCCGGCCGCGTCAGGAACACCGTCGCCTCCGGACCCGGACTCCGCAGCCCGTGTGACCGATGTCGACGACGTCGTCACCCGGGAACCCGGCTCGCAGACGACCGAGCCGTTGCCCGAGGACTTCGACTACATCCTGCTGGGGATGGTGACCGAGCAGGTCACCGGGCAGCCGGTCGGGGAGGTCTTCGAGGAGCAGATCCTCGACCCCCTCGGACTCGACGAGACCACTGGCCCGGGGAATCCACCGAGATGCCGGAGCCCTACGCCCAGGGCTTCACCCCGCCGGGCCACACCTTCACACCCGACCCAGAACGCCGACCGGCACATACCAGGGCCTCACAGGTCACGGATCCCGCGCCGGCGGCGAAACCCGGCGCGGGCGGCAATTCTCGCTCCCGGCGCGACAGCAGTCCGCGCCGTGACGACGTGCCTGCACGCGCCGGCACCGCTGCGCACGAGGCTTCACCGCCCGTCCTGCCGACTGCGGGCGCCGGACGACCTCGCGATCCCCTGGGTCAGGGCGAGCTCCGGGTCCGGGAGGGCAGCCGCGGTGGCGGGGGCACGGCCCAGGGGGCGGCACGAGCTGGGCCACGCATGCGCTGGTACCGGCGGCGGTTCAGCCGGCTGACCCGATCGGCCGTGCTCTCCTTCGGGGAGACGGGATCGGGTCCCAGCACCGGGTCCTCGCCGAATTGGTAGCGGGTCGTCCACACCTGCAGGACCGACCAGGCGACGGCGATCAGCGGCACCGCCAGCACCGCTCCGGCGACCCCGACGAGCACGCTCCCTGCGGCGAGGGCCAGCAGCACCACCAGTCCGTGCAGGCGAAGCGTGTGCCCCAGCACCACCGGGTGCAGGAAGTAGCCCTCGAGGTGATTGACGACCACCACGATCAGGACGACGATCAGCGCCGAGACCGGACCATGGGTCACCAGCGCCACCAGCGCGGCCAGTGTTCCGGCCACCAGCGCGCCCACGATGGGCACGAAGGCGGTGAGGAACACGATGACCGTCAGCGGGACGACCAGAGGCACCCCCAGCGCCCAGAGCCCGATCCCGATGAAGGCGGCGTCGACGGTGGCGATCAGGGCGATGCCGTGCACGTAGGAGCCCAGGATGCTCACCACCCGGTCCCCGGACTCGGCGAGTCTGGCCCGGGTGTTCCCGGCGAACCAGCGCAGCACGAAGTTCCACAGCCGCGGGCCGTCCTTGAGGAAGAAGAACAGGACGACGACCATCAGCACGGCGCCGGTCAGTACCTCGGAAGCGACCGTCACACCGCTCAGAGCGCTCTGCCGCGCACCGGCGCTGGCCAGGTAGTCCCGCAGCTGCGCCAGGGCCGCGTTGACCGTGCCCGCGTCCACCGGCAGCGGCCCGGCCGCGAGCAGCTGCTGCAGGTGCTCCCAGCCGGTGGTGGACGCGGTCACGAGGTCGTCGAGCTGCCCGCGCACGCCCAGCACCACTCCGGTGACGATCCCGCCCATGACGCCGAGCAAGCCCCGAAGACGGTGACGGCCGCGCCGGTGCCGCTCCACCCGTGGCGGGTCAACCGAACCACCAGCGGGCGGACCGCGCAGGCGAGGATGAGCGCGATCAAGGCCGCCAGGACGACGATCCTCAGCGCCAGGAGCGCGTAGAGGACCATCACGGCCACGGCCGTGATGGCCAGCAGCTGCACGGCCCGGGCCCCGGCCCGGCCCAGCCCGTCGGCCCACGAGGACACCGTCTGCGGCGCAGGAGGCGACGGCGCAGGAGGCGACGGTGCACCGGCGGAGGCCGTTCCCGGAGGCAGGAGCGCGCGGGGCGAAAATTCCGCCTCGTGGCGCTCCGACTGGTGGCGAACAGCGAGAAAGTGCGGAAAGGTGCGCACAGGAACCACTTCCTCCGGCCGGTGGACGCCGACGCGGCTCATCGTACGCCTGCCGGCGGAGAAAGGATCCCGGCGTCCTGGACCCGACAGCGGTCGTCGCCACACGCCCCTGACGACTGTCCCGGCGGCGGCATCACGTCCTGTCGAGGCCGCCGAGAGCCTCCGGAACAGAGGCGCCGCGCACCCGTGGAAGAGCTCGCACGAGCTCCACCGGCGCCCGCCGGGGTCCGGTCTAATCGACGAGGAACCGGCCGATGGCCAGGAACCGCAGCGCGTCCGCGGTCAGGAACAGTCCCACCAGGCCCAGTGCGATGCCGAGCAGCCGATGGGTCAGCGGGCCCAGGCGCTGCTGTGCGGCCGTCACGAGACGCACCATTGCGGTGTGCCTCTTGGCCAGGACGGCGACGAGGAGCAGGGCCAACGGCAGCTGGGAGATGGCGGCCCAGAGGATCCATCCGGTGCCGACCAGCCACTGGGGTTGACTGCCTGCGGTGGTCACGAAGATCTCGAACGGCACGTCGAACACGACGATGCCGATGAATCCGAGGGCAGTGAGGTACAGACCCGCCACGTTGGGAGGACGCCGGGTCGAGCCCCTCGCGTCGTGACGGTGTCGGACCAGGTGGTGCGCGGCATAACCGAGCAGCCCCGCACCCACGGCCAGTTCGATCCAGGCCGCTGTGGCCCCGTCGCGGAGCAGCACGTGCCAGTCCACCCGGGACAGCCGCGAACCGATCAGTGCGGTCACTCCGATGCCGCAGGCCGCGGTTCCCGAGATCAGCAGGGCTCCGAAGCCCAGCACGTGTCGGTGGGGAATCCCGGAGCCCAGCGCGGCGGCCCCGATCAGGGCGGGGCCGGGGTCGAAGCCGCCCAGGCCGGTCGCGGCCGCTGCTCCCAGAAAGCTCCAGAGGTCCACCGCTTGCCCTTCCACCGCCGCGCCGGCCGCTTCATCGACCTGCCGATCAACGTGCTCTGTCTATCGCAGGACCGCTCCCGTGCCTAGGCTGGCAGCGGATGTCACCGGGAAGGATCTGCGCCCATGGGAAGTTCCGCACTGGTCCCCTCGGTTCCCGCGGCCAGCGACGTCGACGGGCCGGTGCCCGAGGCCGACCGCGCTCCGGTGCCGCCCGCCCGAGAGCGGTGGGCGCGGATCCTGATCCGGGCTTTCGCCCTGGCCACGGTGGTCGCCCTCCTGCTGTTGCTCGTGCGTCTGCTGAGACCGTCCCTCGTGCACTGGCCGACCGTGGTCCTGGGCGCGCTCAACATCCCGTTGAGCCCGTCGCTGGTCTCGGTCGTCACGCTGCTGCTGCTCACCGGTGCCCTCGTCCGGCGCAAGCGCATGGCGCTGGTGGTCGTGGCTGCCTTCGAGATCGCCGGAATGCTGATCTCCGCGGCCATCCTCGTCGGCGCGTGGGGGTTCGGCCTCGAGGTGGACCGGATCCGGACGACGGGACCCGCACATCTCGCCTTCGAGGTGCTGGCCGTGGTGATCGGCCTGCCCCTGCTGTGGCTGACCTGGTGGGTGCGGGACGCCTTCCCGGCCCGGACCCGGTCCGGAGCCGGTGGTGCCGCTGCGCTGACGCTCGTCGCGGGGACCGCTGCGTCCGTGGCCCTCACGCACCTCCTGCTCCTGGCCGTCACCGCCACGGCGGTCGACGACTGGCGTGTCCTGGCCGCGGCGATCTCTCGCGCCCTGGGAGTCCCGGTCGGGAATCCGCGCTACCACGAGGCGGTGCCCGAATGGATCCCGCTGCTCACGTCGCTGCTGCTGGCCCTGACCCTGCTCTCGGCGCTCTACGTGTTCCTCCGCCCGTCGCGGCGCAACGAGGAGTGGTCGGGTGAACAGGAGGTGGCACTGCGTGCTCTGCTGACGGCCCACGGAGAGGACGACTCGCTGGGCTACTTCGCCACACGCCGTGACAAGGAGATCGTCTACTCCCCCGATGCCCGGGCAGCGGTGGCATACCGGGTGGTCGGCGGCGTGTCGCTGGCCTCCGGCGACCCGGTGGGTGACCCGTCGTCCTGGCCCCAGGCCGTGGCCGCGTGGAAGGACCGGGCGCGCCGGTACGGCTGGGCCCCGGCGGTGCTGGCGGCCTCCGAGGCCGGAGCGAGGGCGCATGCCGCCGCGGGGCTGGCGGTGACCGCGCTGGGGGACGAGGCCGTGCTGCACACCGACCGGTTCTCCCTGGCCAGCACGTCGATGACCGAGGTGCGCCGGGCGGTGCGCCGAGCCGGCCGGGAGGGGCTGAGCGTGCGGATCCGCCGCCACGCGGAGCTGCCCGCCGATGAGCTGGGGCAACTGGGTGCCCTGGCGGAGCAGTGGCGCGGGAACGAACCGGACCGCGGATTCTCCATGGCGCTGAACCGGTGGGGCGATCCGGCGGACGAGCAGTGCGTGGTGGTGACCGCGCATCGCGGCGAGGACGAGGTGGTGGGACTGCTCTCGTTCGTGCCCTGGGGGCGGCGTGGCCTTTCCCTGGACGTGATGCGCCGCTCCCCCGAGGCGCCGAACGGAACCACCGAGATGATGGTCGCCGAACTCATGGACAAGGGCTCGGCGCGCGGGATCACGAAGGTGTCGCTGAACTTCGCGATGTTCCGCTCGGTCTTCGCCGACGCCGAGCTGCTGGGCGCCGGCGGGCTGACCAGGATGCACAGTTCGGTGCTGGGGTTCTTCGACCGGTTCTTCCAGCTGGAACGTCTCTACCGAGCCAACGCCAAGTACCGCCCGGAGTGGGTGCCCCGGTATCTCTGTTTCGACGGCGCCCTCGCCCTGGCCCGCGCCGGGGCCGCGGCAGGCCAGGCCGAGGGGTTCCTGCCCATGCCGTTCACCGCACCGGCAGGCGGGCACCGGCTCGACGAGAGCCAGCTGCGCCGGATCCGGGCCCTCCAGGAGGTGCCGGTGTCCGTGCGGGAGCCGCGACGCAGCCGGCAGACCCAGGACCGGCTCCGGCACGCGCGCATGCTCCAGGAGGCCGGCGCGCCCCCGTACCCGATCGGAGTGGCGCCGGCCTCGTCCGTCGGGCTCGTGGATCCGGCCGCGGCCACGAGCACGACACCGCCCGACGGCGAGGTCGGGGCCCGACCCCGATGGCGGGTGCACGCACGGGTGCGGGCGATCCGCCACCACGGCGGGGTGGTCTTCCTCGACCTCACGGACGCCGGGACCACCCGGCAAGCCGTCCTCGAGCGCGACGTCCTCGGGGCGGAGCATTTCGGGGTGCTGACCCGGGCCCTGGATACCGGTGACCTCGTCGTCGTCGAGGCCCGCCCCGGCCGATCCCGGAACGGGACGCCCTCCCTGCTCGTGTCCGCCCTCACCGTGGTGGCCAAGGCCCTGCACCCGGTGCCCTTCTCCGGGTTCGAGGACCCGGAGGCGCGCCTGCGGCGCCGCTCCACCGACCTGATGGTGCACCCGCAGGCGTTGACCGTGCTCGAGGACCGATCGGCCGCGATCACGGCCATGCGCCGGTTCCTCGTGGAAGCCGGCTATCGCGAGGTCGAGACCCCGATGCTCGCCACCGTCCACGGTGGGGCCTCCGCACGCCCGTTCCGCACGTACATCAACGCCTACGGCACCGCGCTCACCATGCGCATCGCCCCGGAACTGGCCCTCAAGCGGCTGCTCGTGGCCGGCTCGGGGCCCATCTTCGAGATCGGACGCAACTTCCGCAACGAAGGCGCGGACGCCACCCACAACCCGGAGTTCACCTCGTTGGAGGCCTACCAGCCGCTGGCGGACTACCACGACATGCGCGAACTGACCGAACGCCTCATCAAGACCATGGCCACCGCCCTGCACGGTTCGCCCCTGCTCCCCCTGCGCGACGTCCACGGCGCCGGCCGGGCCTCCGTGCTCACCGACGTCTCCGGACCCTGGCCCGTGGTGAGCGTCTCCGACGCCGTCTCACGGGCGGTCGGACGCCCCGTCTCGATCGACACCGATCTCGACGAGCTGCTGCAGATCGCCGGGGAGCACGAGGTCGCCATCGGGCCGGGCAAGGGAGCGGGGGCCGTGCTCGAGGAGCTCTACGGCGAGCTGGTGGAACCGGCCACCATCCACCCCACCTTCTACTGCGACTTCCCGGCCGAGACGTCCCCGCTGACCGCCCCTCATCGCAGCGTTCCCGGTCTCGTCGAACGCTGGGACCTGGTGGCCAACGGAATGGAGATCGGCACCGCGTACTCGGAACTGACGGATCCCGTCGAGCAGCGGCGGCGACTGACCGAGCAGTCCCTCAGAGCAGCCGCCGGGGACGTGGAGGCCATGGAGATCGACGAGGACTTCCTCTACGCCCTGGAGACGGGCATGCCCCCGGCCGGAGGCCTGGGCATCGGAGTGGACCGACTGGTGATGCTGCTCACGGACAGCACCACCATCCGTGAGGTGCTGACGTTCCCGTTCGTCCGTCCCTCGCCCTCGCGCAGCTGATTTGAGGGGTGGCCCCGCCGACGGCAACCGCTGCACATCGGCGATGCCCCCGGAGTCGAGCAGGACACGAGCTGAACGAACACCGCCACGTCGAGCACGTACCACCTTGTTGGCCAGCCGTTGCCACCCCGCCGTCGAATCCCAGCTCATGCCGTCGAACATCCCGACGGTACGCATGTGCCCTCCTGCTGAACGGCCGGCACTCGGCTGATCCAGCACGCGAGGCAGGTCGCGCCACCGGCACGTCCGTGCGCGGGTGGTCCGTCTGCGCCCCATCCATGGTCCCGGCGCCACGGCGATTTCCAGGCCGCCCCAGAGTTGCCGGACACCGGATTCCCACTGCCCTGGAACGGTGGCAACACGGCACGCGCGAGACTGCCGTGACCAGGGCTTCGGAGTTCACGAACGCCACCAGCTGTCGCCTCATGGCGCGGCGGACCAATGTGCGGTGTGCCGGAGGTCCTGCCAACAGCTGAGGCACCAGCGGTGCGGGGACCAGCACCGGTGCTGCCGGGCACCACGGACACGGGTGGGACCGACCCCGGCTTCGTGCAGATCCTTCTCTGGCTCCTGGTGCGTTCCCTCGTCCGGCCGGAGCGCGCCTGCCGGCTCCAGTGCGTCTTACGAGCACCTTCACCGTTGCTTCCCATTGCCGTTACCTGCTGTCGTCGGGCACGATGGCGAACCCGGCGGGTCTCGGCCGGCACGCTCGAATCGGTGCCGCCGTGCCGCGGCGGACGGAAGACTTCGATCGACGATGGAGCGCGCCATGCAGATGGGACTCGTAGGACTGGGCAAGATGGGCGGCAACATGCGGCAGCGGCTGCGCCAGGCCGGGCACACCGTGGTCGGCTTCGACACCGACCCCGGGCTCTCCGACGCCGAGAGCCTCACCGACATGGTGGAGCAGATCGACAGCACGCCCCGAGTCGTGTGGATCATGGTCCCGGACACGGTGGTGGACACCGTGATCGACGAGCTCGCCGGAGTGCTCGGGGAAGGCGACGTGATCATCGACGGCGGCAACTCCCGCTGGGTGCACGACCGTCCGCGGGCGCAGCGGCTGGCGGGCCGGGGCATCGAGTACCTGGACTGCGGGGTCTCCGGCGGCGTGTGGGGCATCACCCAGGGATATGCCCTCATGGTCGGCGGGGACGAGGGCACCGTGGCCAAGGTGCAGCCGATCTTCGACTCGCTCAAGCCGGCCGGTGAGTTCGGCTTCGTCCACGCCGGTGAGCACGGTGCCGGCCACTTCGCGAAGATGGTCCACAACGGCATCGAGTACGCCATCATGCAGGCCTACGCGGAGGGCTGGGAACTGCTCGAGGCCGCCGGGCACGTCCGCTCGGTCCGGGAGACCTTCAACTCCTGGCGGGAAGGGTCGGTCATCAAGTCCTGGCTGCTGGACCTGGCGGTGAACGCGCTCAACGAGGACGAGCACCTCGACCAGCTCAAGGGCTACGCCGAGGACTCGGGTGAGGGCCGATGGACGGTCGAGGCCGCCCTGGACCTCGCCGTGCCGGTGCCCAACATCGCCAACGCCCTCTTCGCCCGGTTCACCTCACGGCAGGACGAGGCTCCGGCGATGAAGATGATCGCGGCGATGCGCAACCAGTTCGGCGGGCACACGGTCCGGGACGTGGGCGCGAGCCCGGAGCACATCGAGTCCGCTCCCGGCGAGGAGCCGGCCCACCCGGCAGAGCAGTGAGCTCCCCCGTCCCCCGACTCGTCAGGAAGCCCGGCAGAGCGACACCTGGCCAGGATGGCTACGGCGTCGTCGAGCGGGAACTGCTGCGGGACTCCGGGACCGTTCCCGGGTCGTACAGGTCCAGTGCCGGGTCCTCCAAGCGGACCCGTGGCGGCGAGGTGACATCGGTGCCACGGAGGCGTGGAGGACGTCACCCGCTTTTCAGCGCCCCCCCGAAGCCCATGGGCCGTCCACCACGGCCTTCTTCCGTGCCGGGAAGTCATCCGGACCCGGTGGAGGAACGGTATCGCCGACAATTCCAGCAGCACGGCTCCGGGGGCGCCCGCCTCCGGCTGGGCACCCGTGAAGCCTCCGGTTCGGATGACGCCGCTTCCGCTGGGTGCAAGAAGTGTTACCCCGCGGAGGCCCAGTGCTCAGGCCCGGTGGACCCTGCCGGATACTCCTCCAGGGGCACCTGACCGGCCTGCCAGGCGGCTCGGATCTGATCGATGATCCGCCAGCAGTGCTCGGCGGCCTCGCCCCCGATGGACAGGGACGGGTCACGGTCCAGAAGTCCGTGGAGGACCTCTCCGTAGGGGTTCAGCCGGCCGGCCCCGAACTCGGCAGTGAGACGGCCGCGATCCAGGACGAAGGGATCGCCGGAGCCGTTCACGTTGAGCTCCAGCACCATGCGGTCCGGGCCCAGGCAGATCCGCAGCACCGTGGGAGCCGTGACCCCGTCCAGGCCCACGGGCAGGTGGGGCACTTGACGGAAGGTGACGGCGATCTCGCGCCGGGCGGCGTCCAGGGCCTTGCCCGAACGCAGCACGAACGGCACTCCGGCCCACCGCCAGGTGGTGGACTCCAAGGTCACCTCGGCCAGGGTCTCGGTCTGGCGGTCCGGGTCCACTCCCTGCTCCTCGGCATAGGAGGGCAGGTCGCGTCCGCCGATGCTCCCGGCGGTGTAACGGGCGCGGCGGCCAGCCGCCACCGCGTCGCCGGCGTAGGGGCGGACCGCGCGCAGGGCCTCGGCCTTGGCCGCGCGCAGCTCTGTGGCGTGCACCGACAGCGGTGCGTCCATGGTGACCAGCGCCATGACCTGCAGCAGGTGCGACTGGATCATGTCCACCAGCGCGCCGGCCCGGTCGTAATAACCGGCGCGGTTCTCCAGCCCCAGTGCCTCGTCGTAGACGATCTCGACCTTCGCGACGTGGTCGCGATTGAGCAGCGGCTCGAACAGGTAGTTGGTGAAACGCAGACCCAAGATGTTGAGTACCGTGGACTTGCCCAGGAAATGGTCGACCCGGAAGACGCGGTCCTCGCCCACCAGGGCGGTCAGGCGCCGGTTGAGCTGGGCGGCACTGACCTGGTCGACACCGAAAGGCTTCTCCAGGGCCAGCACGGTGCCGTCCGGAATCGTGATCCGGTGGAGGGCCCCGATGGCTCGAGACGTCACGGCCGGGGGCAGAGCGAAGTACACGGCCGGGATGCCCGTGGTCGAGGCCAGCACCTGCTCGAGGTCCTCGGCGGACGAGGCGTCCGTGACCAGGTAATCGGCATGGGCCACGGTGTGCTCCACCGCCGGCCCGGTCGCCCCGACGCCGTCGAAAGCCTCCCGGACCACCTCGGTCCACTGCCGGCTGTCACGCGGAGCGAGGTCGGCGCCGATCAGACGGAGCCGCCGCTCGGGCTGCTCGCTGAGCAACCGGCCCAGGCCGGGCAGCAGCAGCCGCGAGGTGAGGTCTCCGGTGGCGCCCAGAACAACCAGGGTGCCGATCGTCTCCGTACCGGTGGTGTCCATATCAGCACGGTACTCCTGCTGTCCCGGCCCGGGTCCGGGAGCCGCTGGTTGAATATGTGCATGAGCGATGACCGCGCTGAGACCGCCTCCACCCCGTTGGAGGACTACGCCCTGCTGTCCGACCTGCGCACCGGGCCCTTGGTGTCCCGTGCGGGCAGCATCGACTGGCTGTGCTTCCCCCGTTTCGACTCCCCCTCGGTCTTCGCGGCCCTGCTCGGAGGCCCGGAGGACGGACGGTGGAAGCTCTCCGCCGTGGACGGGAGGGTCCTCTCCCGCCGCTACCTGCCGCGCACCTTCGTGCTCGAGACCACCTGGGCCACTCCGACCGGGACAGCGGTGGTCACCGACTTCATGCCACCCAGCGACCGCCAGGCGGACCTGGTGCGGCAGGTGACGTGCACCCGCGGCACAGTGGCCATCGAGCACGATCTGCGGATCCGCTTCGACTACAACCGGGCCAAACCCTGGACCCGGCGGGTGGACCTGCAAGGGACCGCCCGCGAGGGGCTGCTCTCGGTCGCCGGACCCAACGCCCTGCTGCTCGCCGGGCCGCTGCTGCACCCCCACGAAGCCCAGCGCACTGAGCCGCAAGAGGGCATGGAACACCGCCACGAGGTCTCCCCGAAGGGACACCCCGACGACTACCAGGGCGCCGTCGCCGACCGGCTCACCGGAATCTTCCGCCTGACCGCCGGCGAAACCCTGAACTGGGTGCTCACCTGGCACAAGTCACACCGCTACCCACCCACCCCGGTGGAACCCCAGGACGTCCGGGAACGGACGGTGGCCTACTGGCAGGACTGGTCCCAGCGGGTGGATAGCCACCACGGCCACGACGAACTGGTGCTGCGGTCCCTGATGGTGCTGCGGGCCCTGACCCACCAGGCCACCGGTGGAATCGTCGCGGCCCCCACCACCTCCCTGCCCGAACGGTTCGGTGGCGTGCGCAACTGGGACTACCGGTACACCTGGCTGCGCGATGCGGCTCTGACCATCGAAACGCTCATCGCACACGACTTCACCGACGGAGCACTGCACTGGCGCAATTGGCTGCTGCGAGCCGTGGCCGGGCACCCCGAAGACCTCCAGATCATGTACGGGATCGCCGGTGAGCGTCAGCTGCCCGAGACGGACCTCAGCCACCTGGCCGGCTACGAGGGCTCCACCCCGGTGCGGATCGGCAACGGCGCCGTGGGCCAGTACCAGGCCGACGTCGTGGGAGAAGTCATGCTCGCCCTGGCCGCTCTGCGCGACGCCGGGATCGAGGAGGACGAGTACTCCTGGGGGCTGCAGAAGAACCTGCTGCGCTTCTGCGAGGACAACTTCGAGCGTCCCGGCCACGGCATCTGGGAGATGCGCGGGCAACCGACGTTCTTCGTCCACGGACGCGCCATGATGTGGGCGGCCTTCGACCAAGGAGTACGGGCCGTGGAAGAACACGACTTCGACGGCCCGGTGGAGCGCTGGCGGGAACTGCGGGACCGGTTGCGCCAAGAGATCCTGGACAAGGGGTTCAACGCCGAACTGAACTGCTTCACCCAGACCTACGACAACACCGAGGTGGACGCCTCCCTGCTCCAACTGCCGCACACGGGCTTCCTCTCCTACGACGACCCTCAGATGCTGGGCACCGTGGCCCGGATCGAACAGGACCTGCTGGACGAGTCCGGACTGCTGCACCGCTACCGCACCGAGGCCGGCCTCGACGGCCTGCCCGGAAACGAGTACCCGTTCCTGATCTGTTCCTTCTGGCTCGTGAAGCAGTACGCGCACAGCGGCCGTCACCGCCAGGCGCAGGCCTTGTTGGAGCAGCTGGCCGGCTACGCCACCGACCTCGGCCTCTACGCCGAGGAATACGATCCCACCTCCGGCCGGCTGGCCGGTAACTTTCCGCAAGCGTTCAGCCATCTCGGCTTCATTCGCGCCGCCGACGCCGTCGAGGAGGCCATCGGCAAGCAGCGACTGAACGAACGTCAAAGACGCCCCGACGACGCCGCAGGCGCACCCCGGAACGTGCTGGACCAGCGCCTCGACGGCCCCTCGAGGACGACGTAGTCGTGACCCGAGGGCTCCTCCGCACGGGTCCGTCGCCTCCGCTGACCCGGCTGGGGGCATCCGGTCGTGCCGTGGAAGCGCGCCGTTCTGCCCGGCACCCCGAGGGGACATCGCCCGATCCCGACACCTTTGCGCGGCATGGGCTGTGCCCTTGAGCAACGCCCGCGAGTTTCAGCGCCTCGGAATTCGGCAAGGCAAGGTCGTAGCGCGTTCTCCTGCCGCCAGCGTCGACCACGATCGTTCTGCATCGCCGGCGGTGCTCCCCACCGACCTCGTCCGAGGTCGTCTGTGTCTTCACCGCAGGCGTTCGTCTGGGCCACACCGCTTAGCTGATCGCCCAGATGAAGTCGATCGCGAACCAGATGCCCAGGATCGGGTAGACCCCGAGCAGTGCCTGGGTCCTGCTGGGGCCGGCGATGAGGGTCATGAGCATCCACAGGATGCCGGCGGCGATACCGACTGCGAGCCCGGTCCGGGCGGCGTCCTTCCAGACTTCCTTCGTGTAATCCGTTCCGTAGCGCTTGACGAGGGCGGGGCTGCTGAGGTTCTCCGCGGAGCTCATGGTGCAACGGGCCACGGACCGCATCGTCGCCCTTCCCTCCGCCGGTGATGCGCAGCAGTACGCGCTCGACGTTCTCATGCAGTTGCTGCCGTTGGATCCGCACCGCAGGGCGGAACTGGAGGTCAACATCGCGCTCGTCGCCGAAGCTCCCGCACTGCCGGAACTGGTGACGATCAGGAACCACGCCTACCAACAGCTGGGCGAGGGCTGCACCCGGCTCGTCGAACTGCTCACAGGACGACCGCGCGACGAGCACATCCTCCATCAGGCACGCCGCCTGCACGCGCTCATCGACGGACTGGCGCTCCACCTGTTGATGCAGTTCCCCTCGGAGGACAGCGTCTGGGCGATCGAGATCCTGCGCGAGGAGCTTGCGCGCATCGCTTCAGAGACATCAGCCTGATCCGCCTGCGAGGTGGCGCTGCTGGGCGCTCCTGTTCAGACCCGCGGGGGCAGGGCGGGGTGCGGCGATACAGCTGAACAGTGGTCCCCCTGGGACTGCTGCACCGGCAGAGTGGCTCAGCGACGGCGGTTCAGGGCGTTCTTCTGCAGCAGCGCGAAGAAGCGTCCCATGGCGGCGGCGCCGACGGCGACCTCCCCGAGGTGGATCAGACAGGAATTCCTGCTGCAACGCGGCAGGTCACGTAGTCGAGCGTCCCGAAGGATCCCCGTGTGCTCAGCAGTCGAAGACCCGCCAGCAGATGTCGTTGCGCAATCGCTGGTCCTCGAGCACGAGTTGGCGAATGCCGTCCGGCAGTTGCTCGCGCTGCCACCGGCATTCTGCTCGGCCGGCGGCCTCGGCCTCACCGTCCACGGCGGCGGCTCGTGCGGCCTTGATCGCGTAGGCGGCCGCGCCGAGCTCGTGGGCGGCCACGTGCGCCACCGCGCCGGCCTGCCCGGCGGCGTAGGCGGCGTGCCGGGCCGCTCCGCGTTTGTTCCGGGCCGCCCCCATGGCGTGGCCTCCGGCGGCCCGGGACTCCATCATCGTGAGCTCCCCGCGCACCCAGGCGCGGACATGGTCGATGGCTGCGCGCGGGCGCAGGTCGCCGGGGTGCGCCGACTCGAAGAGGGGCAGGACGTGCTCAGCGCAGGATGCCGCCCAGAGCGCCAGCAGGCGGTGGTCGGTGTCCGTCAAGGTGCCACCGCGGCGGATGGTCACGAGACGGGGATCGCGGACCTTCGGGAGGATCATGGTCGCCAGCTCCACAGAGACGGGTGTGAACGAATGACCTACGGTCGCGCTCGCTCCAGCCTATGTCCGGCTCCGCAGCCGCCGTTCTCGTCAGCTCTCCCCCATGTGTGCGGACGGACACGAGGGGCCCGGCCTGGCTGCGTTGAGCCCACGAGGATCGGGAGAGGCGGGATGACACCGCGGAGCTGCCGGCACCACTGGTCGCTGCGGTGGTGCCCTGGCCGGCGCGCTCGTGGTCACCGGGTTGGTGTTCGCCGTTCACGTCGTCCCTGCCCGGGGTAGCGGGGAGACAGGGCGGGGTACTGGTTGCCGCACACGGTCGTGGGAGTCGTCGGTGCCTTGGCCTTCGCCCTGGTGCTGCACCACGAGCACCGCACGCATCGCCGCGGGGAGACCGGACCGCTGCCCCAGCGTCCGCGGCTGGGCTGACGCCGTCACGGGCAGCTGAGCCGGGCCTGCCTGTGGTCGGCGTGCGCATGGTTCTGGTTCGTCGGGACAGCGATCGCCCCGAACGGCGGGGATGCGCTGACCGTCCTCGGGCCCGTCTGCGGCCCTCGATCGGTGGACCGTCGGGGAGCTCACCGGCAGTGACGTCCTGGGACGCTCCCTCGCGTCCATGGCGGGGTCCCAGGCGGACGGGATGTCGACCGGCGGAACGACGGCCCAGGGCCTTCGGGGGCTTGTCCTTGACCGTGAGGGACCGGCCCGGTTGCCGGTGGCGAGGTACCGCCCCCGGCTCTACCGGCTGCCCCTCGACGGCACCCAGCCCCCACGACGACTCCGGGCCCACGCCCTGTCCCCTCACGCAGGTCTGGCGGACTGGCAACAACCCGACACCCCACCGACCCCAACAACGCCCCTGACTGCAGTGCCGTGGGTGCGGCGGTCGATCGGAGCCTTCCCGGTCGCCGTCACGAGAGCCACCACGGAGTTCGCACCGCGATATCGGGCATGAGGACCCGATCAGGAAGGGCACGGATCGTCGTGCGCTTCCATTCGCCGGCGGCCTAGCGTGGACTTGTCAGCAGAAACGCAGGAGAGGCCAAGCATGGAACCGTGGAACAGAGCAATGGCCCACATCGAGCAGCGGCTCGCCGAGGGCGCCGCGCACCGGGGCACCGGTGCGATCGACGTCGCCGCCCTGGCACGGATCACCCTGACCTCGCAGCACCACTTCCGGCGGATGTTCTCGGTCCTGGCGGGCATGCCCGTCTCGGAGTACGTTCGGCGCCGGCGCATGACCGTTGCAGCCTCGCCCGTGCTCGCCGGTGAAGAACCGCTGCAGGACATCGCCGTGCGCTTCGGCTATGGCTAGGCCGACGCTTCAGCAGCGCCTTCCGGGCCGTGCACGGAGCAGGCCCGGCGGACGCCCGACGCTCGGGTGCGGTGCTGCGGTCCCGACCTCCGCTGCGTTTCTCCCTCTCCGTAGAAGGAACACGCCCCATGGACTACCGGCTCCAGGACGAGGCAGCATTCACCCTCCTCGGGCGACGGCGCAGGATGCCGCTGGTCCACCACGGCCCGAACCCGGCGATGGAGCGATTCCGCGACGAGCTGGGCCTGGACGTGCTCAAAGACAGTGGTCCGCGGCCAACCCCTACGAACCGCTGGCAGAACCCGAGCTCCCAGCCACCGTCCTCGACCAGCACGGGCGCCCGGTCCACGTCGAACTGTGGCTGGCGATCGCACCCCTGGACTGACTCCTGCGGCCCTCGCCATTCCCCACGGTGCAGATCTCATGATGCAGACGCGGGCAAGCGCCGGCTCCAGGGTGCCGTCGAGGGCTGGAAGCCGGCGGTCGTGTCACCCGGAGGTGGTCTCCTGGCGGCTTTCGAGGACCCGGATGGCCAGTCGCACCCGGTTGTCGATGCCGAGTTCGGTGACGATGCGCCCGACGTGGGTCTTGACGGCCGGTGCGGACAGGTACAGGTCCTGGGCGATCCGGGTGTTGGACAGGTCTCGGGCGACCCCCTCGGCGACCTCGTGCTCGCGGTCGCTGAGCCCGGCCAGCCGATCCGGGGTGACGTCCCGAGCTCCGCTGGACATGTCGAACTGACGGCGATCCGGGGAACATCCGGTGAGGTCATCCGGGACCCGGCCGCGGCCTCCTACTCTCGAAGAGCACCCCGCACCAGACAGGACCTCAGAACAGGAACTCGCATCGTGAGCACCTCATCAGCGGATCAGCACCGGGATGTCTTCCACCGGTGGGTGGCCTCCTTCAACGCCCACGACGCCGTGGGCGTCGCCGCCCTCTACGGGCAGGACGCCTGGGTCGTGCATCCCGCCCACCGGCAACCGCTGCGGGGGCGTAAACCCGTCCAGGACGACACCCGGGCCTACATGGTCGCCCTGCCCAATGTGAGCGCGGAGCTGAACCGCGTCGTCGTCGATCAGGACTGCGCGGCGGCGCAGGTGACGGTTCGTGGGGTGCATGCCGGGCTGCTGGTCCTGGCCACCGGGACGCGACCGCCGACCGGGCGCCCGTTGGAGTTCACGGTGGCGTTGTTCTGTCGTTTCGGGCCCGAGGGGGAGATCGTGGAGGAACACCGGTACTACGACGTGGATGACATCCGGGGCCAGCTCGGCGATGCAGAGCATCGACGATAGGCGCCCCCTTCCAGAGTTCGCCGTCAACCCACCTCGCTCCGTGGCCCGCACGGATCCTTCGTGGTCCTTGCCGATGAGAGGAGACCGAACTGCGATAGGCGGCCGGGATCTGAGGCGGTCGCTCAGGGCGCCGGCCGTGGATCCGGTTCAGTCGGTGCGGATCAGGCACCACGCGCGGTCGAATCGACGGGCCTGCAGGTCGGAGTCGCGCATCCAGACCTCGAGGCTGCCGGCGTCGCCGAACCACCCTGACAGGGCCGTCCAGCTCTCCAGGTCCAGGACCAGGCGGTGCTCATCACCGGCAGCGCTCAGCGGCAGCACGTTGTGCAGCAGGGCCCGGGCACGGATCTCCCCGTGCTGGCTGTGCCCGTAGACGTGGCTGACCAAGGTCGGATGGCCCCGTGTGGAGCCGGTGCGCTGGGCCAGCCACGCCCGTCGTACCGACTTTTCCACGGCCCGGGCGCTCTCGAATTCCTCCTCCGCCCCACCGGCGGCATCGGCGGCCGGGGGCAGGGTGAACCCGGGCAGGGCCAGCACCACTTGGCACGCCGCCGAGGGCGTGTCGACCCCTTTTGGTGGCTGTACCAGCTCGGTGCGCGCAGGGTCCGCCACCCAGCGCACCACCCAGGCGCCGCGGTCCTGATCGGTGGCGTCCGTGCCGAAGGTGCGCAGATCATGGAAGACCTCCAGCACCCCGACGGTAGGAAGCCCTTCCCGCAGTCCGGACCACACGGCCTTGCCTGGTCATCGAGCACCCCGGCAAGATCGGCCAGATGCAGGGTGAGCACGTGCGCCAGGGCGGTGCCATCGACCGTGCGCGGCCACCCGTCCAGGGGTGCTGCGGCGGGACCGCCCAGCCAGCTGACCCATCCGCCGGTGCCCCATAGCTCGCGCAGCTCCTCGTCGCCAGGGGCGAAGGACTGGTCGCTGAGCACCGGTGAGAACGCCACCTGCTCCAGCAGCCGGCCGGCTCCGGGTGGGCCGGCCTGCAACCAGGACTGGATCTGTCCCCACGGGCCGTGCAGCGGAGCCTCGACGGTGACGGGCTGCTCGCTCATCAAGTCCTCTCGCGCAGGAGCTCTACTGCCGGAGCTCTCCGGAAGTGCGACCATAACTCCTCGCGCACCGGGAACACCTGCACAACCCTGCGTGGCGGACACCGCGCGCACCAGAGGAGCTTCCGGCGCAGCTCGTCGCCAATTGCAGCGGAAGCACGGTGCGCCGACGTCGTCGGAGCCCGAGCGGGAACCCCAACGGCGACACAGTGCGTGCCTGAGCCGCCTCGGCCAGGGCTGGGCCGATGGAATGCACGGACGAGTGCCGCACGAGTCTCATGCGGGTCTCCTGCCTCTTCCGCCCACGCCGTTCGGCGACCTGGCCCATTCCCCCGTGCCTGTTGGCCATCAGCGGAGTGATCACTACCGTGAAGACATGGACGGAGACGACGCACTGCCTCACACCGAATCGACATCCGCGGCGACTCCCGTGACCCGAGACCGTGGCTCCGGCCGGAGCGAGGCGCTGATCCTGGCGAGCTGGACGCTCATCGGCGGCTTCTTCATGACCGCGCTCCTCTATCTGGGCGCCGACCTGTGGGGCGGGGCCCGTGGCCCTGTCGTCTTCGGGGCACTCATCGTGCTGGTCATGCTGGGCAACTTCACTCGCGCACGCGCCCGCACGACACGCCCCCGGCACTTCGGACTGGCAGAAGCAGTGGCCGCCCTGTGGCTGGGCATGGGCGGTGGCATCGCCACTCAGGCCCTCGGCAACGACAGCGGCAACGGGGTGCCCTTGGGCACCGCGGTGATCGCGGCTGCTGTGCTCACCGCCCCGCTGTTCGCCTGCTCGGTGTGGCTGGCCGCACGAGGCAGGTGAACCGCGGTCGTCCGATCCTATGAACCTGCCACCGCTGCCCTGCTCGTTGCCCTCCGCCGCCGCACATCAGCACCCGGTCCATCACGGGATGTGCGTTCAGGAACGCCCCCGTCGTGAGCTGCCCACAACGACAGGACGGCATCTCCTGGATGCGCGGTGCGGGACGTCAGCACCTTCCGATCCACGTGCCGGGGCGGGTCTGCCTCCGGCAATCGCGAGGCACACCGGCAAGCTCTGCTGAACCCGGCACGGGACAGATCGATGCGTACTCGGTCACATCCTCTCGGGTGCGGAAACGCCGAGGAGGTCGAGGCCGTTGGCCAGGACCTGCTGCGTGGCGTTGTTCAGCCACAGGCGCGAGCGGTGCACGACCTCGACCGGAGCGTCTCCCAGGGGAGCGATGCGGCAGGCGTCATACCAACGGTGGTAGGTGCCGGCGATGACCTCGAGGTGGCGGGCGACGCGGTGGGGTTCCCGGAAGGTCGCCGACTGGGCGACCACGCCGGGGAACTGCCCGAGCGCGGCCAGCAGGTCGCTCTCGGTGGGATGGCTCAGCGACGCGGCGTCGAAGCTGCTGGTGTCCACTCCGGCCGACACCGCGTTGCGGGCGACGGCGTGGGTCCTGGCATGGGCGTACTGGACGTAGAACACCGGGTTCTCGTTGGTGTTCTTCTGCAGCAGCTGCGGATCGATGGACATCGCCGAGTCCGCCGAGGATCGGCCCAGCGAGTATCGCAGCGCATCTGTGCCCAGCCAGGTCAACAGATCCCGCAGCTCGATGATGTTCCCTGCCCTCTTCGACAGGCGGGCTCCGTTCACGGACACCGTCTGGCCGATGAGCACCTGGATGTTCTGCTCCATGTCGTCCCCGGCGCAGGCGGCAATGGCTTTCAACCGGCCGATGTAGCCGTGGTGGTCGGCACCGAGCAGATAGATCTTCTCGGGGAACCCGCGGTCCTTCTTCGACAGGTAGTACGCAGCGTCG